>JAYTHX010000101.1:0-6145 GCA_043732195.1 Polyangiaceae bacterium | reverse complement strand
TGTTCAGGACCTGACGAGTCGCTTCACGTCGCCGAGGAGCAGCCGGCGTGCCTCCTGGAGGCGGAGCTGCTTCTGGTACTGGAGCGGGCGCAGCGTCGTCACCTTCTTCGAGTGCGCATGGAAGGAGGAGGAGCTCGGCCGAGACCGGCGCGCGACCGGCCAAGCCGATCGCCGACTACGAGGCCGCGCGTGCCTCGGAGAGGCAGCATCCTGAGGCGATCCACGGACACCAGCCCGGGGCTCCGGAGAAGCTCGCGGACGCGATGACCCGCGCCTACGCGCTCCGCGACGCGCCGCTCCATCTCTTCCCGGGAAGCGACGCGGTGGCCATGGCCGAGACCAAGCACGAGCAGGTCTGGCACCCGTCACGCCCGTCGCGCCCGTCACGCCGCCGCCGCCGTCAGCCCTCCGACGCTCGCCGGCGGCGCTAACCCGGGGGTTTCGCGGCGCGACCGTCAGGGGGATGACGGTATTGGCCGGCACGCCGCGTGCTGTACACCTTCGCATGTCACTCTCAGCCATCACCGGGACGACCGGGACCGACGTGAAGACGACGACGGAGAAGAAGTCCTCCGGCCTCGACAAGGACGCGTTCCTAAAGCTGCTCGTTGCGCAGATGTCCCACCAGGACCCGCTGAACCCGACCCAGGGAACCGAGTACGTCGCCCAGCTCTCGCAGTTCGCGATGGTCGAGCAGTCGGTCGCACAGTCGACCAAGCTCGACACGCTCTCCGCGCAGATGGGCGGCCTCTCCAACAACGCCGCGACCGACCTCGTCGGCAAGACCGTCAACGTGCGAGGTCACGGCATCGCCTGGGACGGCACGAACGCCACCGGCGCCAGCGTCACGTTGAACGGCCCCGCCACGAAGGTCACGGTCCAGATCCAGGACGGCAACGGCAAGACCATCCGCACGATGGAGCTCGGCGGTCGCCCCGGCGGCGCGGTCGGCATCGCCTGGGACGGCAAGGACGACTCGGGTCAGCCGGCGGCGCGCGGCACCTACAGCGCCAAGGTCTCCGCGGTCAACGCCGCAGGTCAGGCCGTCGAAGCTTCGCAGGACGTCACCGGCAAGGTCATGAAGGTGTCGTTCGACAAGGGCTATCCGGAGCTGCTCCTCGATTCGGGGGCAACAGCGCCGGTGTCGGATCTCGTCAGTGTAGGAGGAGTCGTTCGATGAGCATTCTCAACGCCATGTATTCGGGTGTCTCTGGTCTTTCTGCGGAGTCAGATGCCCTCGGCATCGTCGGCGACAACGTCGCCAACTCCAACACCGTCGGATTCAAGCGCTCGCGCGCCGCGTTCGAGACGCAGCTGGGCGGTGCCGTAGGCACGAGCATCGGCGGCGTGAAGCTGGCCCGCAGCCAGCAGATCTTCGCGCAAGGCACCCTGCAGACGACCGGGCAGGCGACGGACCTCGCGCTCTCGGGCGACGGCTTCTTCGTCGTGAAGGGCAGCCTCGGCGGTAGCCCCGGCCAGTACTACACGCGCGCCGGGCAGATGACGGTCCGCAACGACGGCGTGCTGGTGAACCCCGCCGGCATGGCCGTGCAGGGCTACGCCGCCGCGCCCGACGGTACGTATTCGTCGGCGATGAGCGACATCAAGCTCCCCAACGCTGCGCTCCCGCCGAAGGCCACCACGAAGCTGGCGGTCACCGCGAACTTCGACGCGACCGCCACCCCGCCGGCCGGCCCCTGGGACCCGCAGAATCCAGGCGCGACCTCGAACCTCGCGACGTCGCTGACCACCTACGATTCGCTGGGCACTGCGCACCAGGTCGACGTCTTCTTCCGCAATACCGGTCCGGGTCAGTGGGAGTACCACGCGGTCGCGAAGGGCGCGGAGGTCGCGGGCGGCACGCCCGGCCAGAACACCGAGATCGCCGCGGGAACGATGGCGTTCACCGCCACGGGCGCCATGCAGTCGGTAACGCCGACGACCGGCGGTACCGTCGACTTCAACGGCGCGATGCCTGCCCAGGCGATGAAGTTCGACTTCGGCAACACCATCGCCAACGGCGGCACGGGCCTCGAGGGCAGCACGCAGTTCGGCTCGCCGAGCGCCATCTCGGGCCAGTCGCAGGACGGTTACACCTCGGGCGATCTCAGCAGCGTCAAGGTGGCCGGCGACGGCGTGGTGAGCGGCGTCTACTCCAACGGACAGACGGTCGCGGCCGGCAAGCTCGCGGTCGCCAAGTTCCGCGCCAACGAGGGCCTGTCGAAGTCCGGTCAGAACCTGTGGGCCGCGAGCGCCGACTCCGGCGCGGCTGCGCTGGGCGTCATCGGCACCGGCGGCCGCGGCTCGGTGGTCTCGGGGGCGCTCGAGCAGTCGAACGTCGACGTCGCCGAGCAGTTCGTGGACCTCATCACCCACCAGCGCGCCTTCCAGGCAAACAGCAAGGTCATCACGACCGCGGACCAGATGCTGCAAGAGCTGATGACGATCAAGCAGTGAGCGCCACGTTCGTGGCGCCTACCGACGAAACCCCCAGCGAGACCACGAGATGAGCACGCCCGCGGATCCCAAACCTGCCGACAAGCCCGCCGACCCCGCTGCCGCGGCTGCGGCCGCCGCACCGAAGAAGGCTTCGGCGGCGGGAGGCATGCTGAAGCTGCTCATCCCCGCGATCCTCGCCGCAGGTGCATCCTACGGCGGCGCCCGCGCAGCCGCGGCGCACGGACCCCAGGCGCCGGCGGCGCCGGAGTCGGTGCCCCACGCCGACGCGCCCGCGCCCGGCCCCACCGTCGCCCTCGAGCCGTTCCTCATCACCATCAACGACAGCCGCAGCAAGGGCCACGTCTTGAAGGTGACCGTCGCCGTCGAGTTCGACCACCTGGCGAAGGAGGACGCCTTGAAGCCCTTTGCGCCGCGCATCCGCGACGCCATTCTTAGCTACCTTCGCGCCCTCACCTACGAGGAGGCGGGCGACGGCGCCCGCATGGAGAAGCTGCGCACCGACATGCTCGAGCGCTGTACGAAGGCCGGCGCGTCGAACGCGGTGCGCGTCCTCGTCACCGACTTCGTGATCCAATGAGCGGACTCGCGCGCCTCGGAATCACGGGCGAACGAAGCCGTCGTGCGCAAGACAACCTGGGTCGCGCGAGCGCGGACCTCGTGCTCGCGCTGCGGCGGGTGCTTCCTTTCCTCACTCGCAAGCGCGTCGCGGTCGTCGCGGCGGCGCCGCGGACCGTCCTCTTCGCGGAGCTCGCCGAGGCCATCCCCGATCTCGCGTTCACGATGCCGTTTGCCGCCGGAGCGCGCCGCGCTCCGGGAATCCTCGCGATCGACGGCGTCGGCGCTGCGCGCATTCTGGACGGCGTCCTCGGCGGCGGCGACAGCGAGCCGACCGCGGGCGGCCCGGCGCTCAGCTCGGCGCAGCTTGCGCTCGCGGGGCGCGTCGCGGAGGGCGTGCTCCGCGCGTTCAGCGAAGCGCTGCGCGTGCGTCTCGGCGTTGCGCTCGAGCCCGTCGCCGGCACGGCGGTGACCGACGCCGGCGCCGGCGCGATCCTCTCGTTCTCGCTCGCCGGCGGCGGAGTCGTGGCGCTCGTCATCCCGGTGTCGGTCCTGGGGGCCGGGGAGGGCGCGGTGGAGACGAATGACGGCCGGATGGCGGCCGTGGTCGTGGACGTCGAGGTCGACGTGGTCGTCGAGCTCGGCAAGATCAAACTGCCGCTATCGCGCCTCGCGACGCTCGCGGTCGGCGACATCGTGCACCTCTCGCTCTCGCTCGACGAGCAGGCGCACGTGCGCGCGGGGGGCGCGGTGCTGTTCCGCGGGCGTCCGACGGTCAGCGGCGCCGCCATCGCCATCGCGATCGAGCGCTAGGCTTCTGCGGCGCAGCGCGCGGCGCGCGGTCACGCGACCAGCGACCGACGCGGCCGGAGGAGCTCGAAGGCATGCTCCGCCTCCACGGGGCGTGACCAGAGGTATCCCTGGCCGGCGCTGCACTTCATCCGCGCGACCATCCCGGCCTGCGCCTCGGTCTCCACGCCCTCGGCGATCGACTGCATCCCGAGCGCCGTCGCCAGCGCGAGCACCGTCTGCACGATCGCCGCGCTCATCGGGTCGTCCATCATACGCGAGACGAACGAGCGGTCCACCTTCAGCGTGTGGATGGGCATCCTCGTGAGGTAGCTGAGTGACGAGTAGCCCGTCCCGAAGTCGTCGAGATGGAGACGGATCCCCATCTCCACCAGGCGCGCGCAGGTATCGAGCGCGCGAGGATCCATCGTCGCGCTCTCGGTGATCTCGATGCACAGCGAGGAGGCGTCGACGCCCGCCGCCGCCAGGGTCCGGCGCACCTCGTCGACGAAGCCCGGCTGCGCGAACTGACGACTCGCGACGTTGACGGCGATCGACGTGTGCACGTCCCGGTCCGCCCAGGCGCGGATCTGACGGCAGGCCTCCTCGATCACCCAGCGACCGAGCGGCTCGATGAGCCCGCTCTCCTCCGCCAGGGGGATGAACTGGTCGGGCATCACCAGGCCGCGGGTCGGATGCCGCCAGCGGATCAGCGCCTCGAAGTGGAGCACCGCGCCCGACGTGAGCGACATGACGGGCTGGTAGAAGAGCGTGAACTCCCGCTGCTCGATGGCGCGGCGCAGGTCCGTCTCGACGCGCCAGCGGTTCATCGCGGCGACGTGGAGCTCGTCGGTGAAGACGTCGTAGCGGCCGCGTCCGCCGCCCTTGGCGCGATAGAGCGCGGTGTCGGCGTCGCGGATGATGTCCTCCACCTTCTCGTACCCGGGATGCCCGATGACCACGCCGATGCTCAGCGAAGCGTGCACTTCGTGACCCGCGGCGTCAATCGGGTCGGCCACCGCTGCGAGCAGGCGGTTGGCGACGCACAGCGCATCAGCGTCCTGGGAGATCCCCTCCACGAGCACGACGAACTCGTCGCCGCCGAGACGCGCGACGTGCCCGGTGAAGGTGCCGACGGTGTCCGTGGCGCGCACGCAGACGCTGAAGCGCTGCGCGAGCGCCACGAGCAGCGCGTCGCCCACCACGTGACCCAGGCTGTCGTTGATCACCTTGAACCGATCGAGATCGATGAAGAGCAGGGCGTAGCGGAAGCTCGGATCCCGCTTCTGTCGCGCGAAGCAGCGCCCGATCCGCTCGGTGAGCAGGGCCCGGTTCGGCAGCCCGGTGAGCGCGTCGTGCGAGGCGTCGTGGCGGAGCTGCGTCTCGGCGACGCGTCGGTTCGTGATGTCGGTCTGCGAGCCCGCGACCCGATGGACGCCGCCGTCGGGGCGCTGGCTGCCGGCGCCGCGACAGAGCATCCAGCGGTACTGGCCGTCGGCATGGAGCATCCGGTATTCGACGGCGAGCTGCGCCGTCCGGCCCAGGCGCAGGTCGTCGAACGCCGCGCGAAAGGTGGAGACGTCGTCGGGGTGGATTCGCTCGAGCCAGCGCTGGGGACCGGCGAGCGTCGGCTCCTCGGCGGGCAGGCCCACGAGCGCGTTCCAGCGCGGCGCGTAGTAGACGGTGTCGGTCGTCAGGTTCCAGTCCCACAGCCCGTCGTTCGAGCCGGCGGCGGCGAGCGCATAGCGCGCCTCGCTCTCGGCGAGGTGCCGGGTCTGCTCGTCGACCATGCCGCGGAGCTGCTCGAGCTTGAGGTGCGCGCGTCGCGCGAGATGCCACTTCTCGGAGAGCGCGGACGCGAGCTGGCCCACCTCCGCCGCGTCGAACGGCTTGCGGAGGAGGAGCAGACGGTCGTTGATCCCGAGCTGCTCGAGGATGTCCTCCCACGAGTAGTCCGAGTAGGCGGTGCAGATCACGCACTGGAGCTCGGGATCGAGCTCCCAGAGCCGCCGGATGGTCGCGACGCCGTCCCAGCCCGGCGGCATGCGCATGTCCACGAAGGCGACCGCGAACGGCGTGCCCGCCGCGTTCGCCTCGGCGACCATGCGCGCTCCGTCCTCGCCCTGATCCGCGAAGCTGACCTCGAAGGTCGGCGTGGCCGAGGTGGCGGGCGCCGGCGTGTCGAAGAGGTCGGCCTCGAGATCGGCGAGGTCGTTCGTCGGCGCCGCGCGCTTGAGGATCTTCGCGAAGTCCTCGTGGATGGCCCGGTTGTCGTCGATGACGAGGATCCGGCGCGACGGCGCGGGTAAGAGCGTCGTCATCCGGCGGACTCCTGGTTCGC
>JAYTHX010000100.1:0-6147 GCA_043732195.1 Polyangiaceae bacterium | reverse complement strand
TGGATAGCTCCCGGTAGGACATGAATTCCTCCAACGGCGACCAGCGCCGTCATCGGAGGAACCCTCTCACTGCTCGGTCGCTCGACCCGCTGCCTGGCGGCATGACCCTGCAAAAGGGTCCGAAACCTGGCGGCATGACCCTGCAAAAATCGGTCTGGCCCTCGTGCTGGTGGCCGCATCAGTCTGCAAATGCGGTGGCGGCATGACCCTGCAAAAATCGGCCTTCAGGTGGCGGCATGAGGCTGCAAACTGGCATTGCGCCATGGTGCCTCCGCCGCGTTACCGGCTTGTTCGCCTGCACGGCGCGCTCGGGCCGCGTCATGCACGCCGCGCTCGGGATCACATGTCGCCCCGCAGAAGCCGGTTCTGCCGACGGAGCTCGCGCGCGACGAACGGTGCGCGCCGTTCGAGGTACGGCAAGTCGATGCCTCCTCTCCCTGGACCGTCATCGTAACCTTCAACGTACTCGCGGCGTGCCGCGCAGCATTCGACGTGGTTCAGTCCGAGCACGCGAATGGTGTCGTCGACTTTGCCGCGGAGATCCGCGACCGCTGAAGCGCCCGCCGTGATCTGGAACTCCACCAGCTCCAGCGCGAACAGCCCATCGTCGATCGCGAAGGGATCCAGCACGAGGTCGAGGTCGTTCTTCTTGCTGTTGATCAGCGCAGCGGCGAGTCGATAGTTCGACCATTCGTAGACCCTGTCCCACGCTCTGGACTTCGGCGTGACGTGGTCCACCGACGGACTGCCCGTCGCGTGCTCGATGTAGAGGGCGAGATAGGCGCACGTCCTCTGGTACGAGCGAAGCATGTCGGGGAGAACCTCGCGCCAGAGCGGCGGAAAGCACGAAGCCGGGATCGTGGCGCGGGTCGCCGCGACCTTCTTCCGTTTCGGCCCATTTCGAGCGCGCGACGGCGCCTCTCCCACGAGCTCCGCGATTGCATCGAGTCCCCTCTCGCGCACCCGCGCGTCGAAGTCGACCGGCGCAGGCGCGGGCGCGACCGGAATCACGGCGGCGCTCCGAAGCTCTCCATGAACTTGCCCCAACGGACCCAGAAAGGATCGATATCGGGGAGCCCAGCGCGTCGAAGTTGCTCGTCCACGCTCTTCGCGGTCGCCGCGCTGGGCGCGGGCTCGCGAAGAAGCGCGCGAGCGCTTTCGATCGCGGCTTCGGCTTCGATCGACCGTGCGCTCATCAGATTGAACGCCTCACTGGTGAGCCAATTCGAGACGTCACCATGGCGTACGAAGTCGCGCCGGACGAGCTGGACGAGACCTTGGTCGAGATCGAGATCGAACCACGCGTCTTGCCCGGCGTCGAAGGTCGGCTCTGCGGAGGCGAGGACGAGCGGCGAATGCGTCGCTGCGAGCAGCTGCACCTTTGCACCTGCATGGAGTGACTCGGCGATGTGCAGCACGGAGCTCAGAATCGAGCGCTGCCAGCGCGGGTGGAGATGGCTCTCGATCTCGTCGAAGAGCATGACTACCTTCTGGGTCGCGGCCTCTCCGATCTGCTCCGCCGCGCGAACGTGCTCGTTCCACGACCACATGAGCATGTATGCCAGTCCCGCGACACGGCGCACCCCGGAGGATGCGTGCAGGATTGGAACTGCGCCGGAGTAGGGAGTCTTGATCGATGGGATGTCCTGCGCGTCGTTCACCGAGAGGCGGAGCAGCGGCCCGACGCCCATCGATTCGCCTCGGGGGGCGAGACGACCTAGGATCTCCGCCATGCGCTCCGCGCTCTCGCCCTTCTCGCGGATCCATACCGACCAGTCGTCGAGCAGTCCTTTGCACACCTTCGTGGGTTTGCCGTCGACGTCGACAGTGAGCCCGTTCCAGACATCCTTCGGCGACAGGACGTAGCCGGGCAGCCGTTCCTGGACGTCGACGTTGCCCTTGGTCTTCCAGTGGTTTCGCGCCGGATCCCAGACGGAGAACCCGCCGTCGGCATGCGCGTAGACGACCAGCCCAGGGTTCCACGGTCGCCCCGACTTGCCGACCCATGCCTGGTCCAGCGGCGCGTAAGCGCTCTTGTACGCGACGCTCTTCACCTTCGACTCGACGCGGAACTCGATGGTGGCTGTAACCTTCACGTCGGTCGGCCGGGCCGCATATCCCGAGGTGAGGTTCGCATTCAGATCGTGAGGCCACCTGCGCGTCAGCGCCCACCACGCGACATCGAGCAGGAAGCTCTTGCCGAGGCCGTTGTCACCCGTGATGAGATTGAGCCGCGGCGCGAGCTCCATTTCCATCTCCGGCGCAGGGCCGACGTTCGTCAGGTGAAGGTACTCGAGCATCGGCCTTGGTCCGGGGATGGTAGCTCGATCTCGAGCCCTGGTGGGTGGCACAGCACGTGGTTCAGCGGGCAAGCGCTTCGAGAAAGTCTGCAACCGCTGCCGCTTCCGGCCGACCAGGCAGCATGGCCGATGGGACGTGCGGAGTAGGCCCGGCCTTCCTTGGCGGGGCGAGCGGTCGACTCGCGGTGCCGGCAGGCGCAGGCGCGCTGGCCTTCTGCACCCCTGATCGCGCCCTGGCTCGAGATCTGCCATCGCTGATGACGGCGGACAGAAGTAACCTGCAAGCGTGATCGATCCCTCGCTGACCTACCCTGAACAGCTCCGGCGCCGCGCCGACGCCATCGCGACCGCATGCATCCACGCCGGCGACGCACCGGACAGCGAGGGCGCGCTCGATCCCCCGATCGTGATGTCGAGCGCGTTCACGAGCGCCGCGCACGCCGCGCGCGCCTTCCGCGGCGAAGAAGAGGCCTGGATTTGCGGCCGATGGGGCAATCCCACAGTCGAGGCCCTCGAGCAGAAGCTCGCGGCGCTCGAGGGCGCGGAGTCGGCGTGCGTGACCGCCAGCGGCATGGCGGCGATCGCCGGCGTGCTGCTCGCGACGTGCGAAGCTGGCGATCACGTCGTCGCGCCGCGTTCCATGTACGCGGAGAGCGCGAGGCTCCTGCGCGAGCGCCTGCCGAAGCTCGGCATCACGACGACGTTCGTGGACGGAACGCCCGAGGCGTACGCCAGCGCGCTGACGGACCGCACCCGCCTTCTCTACGTGGAGACGCCATCGAACCCGACGCTCGGCGTCGTCGACATCGGGGGCGTCGTGCGGGTCGCCGAGGCCGCGAGGGGCGCGCGCGGAGCGAACGGCACGAGGCCGGTGGTCCTGGTCGACGGCACATTTGCGACCCCCTTCGCGCAGACGCCGCTCGCGCTCGGTGCCGATCTCGTCGTGCACTCGAGAGAGTAGGGCATCTGGCTGATCTCCGCCGTCTGCACTACGTTTAGAATGATGAGCGCGCGTGCTCGCCAGCTCCTCGACGACCTCCTGCAGCTATCGGCCGACGATCGCGCGCTCATTGAGCCCGCGCTGTAGGTCCGTCCACCAGGGCCGCAATCCGGTGGCCATCATCGTCCGACGCGAGCGAGAGCACGACCAGGGATCCGGTTCGAGCGCGAGCGTGGTCGCGAGCACGAGCCAGGGCGGCCTGCCAGGATGCCCATCCCGTGAAGCGCCGGTACCTCGTCCTCTGCGTGCTCGTTCCTCTGCTCGCACCGCTCGCCATCGTCGCCGCCTGTACGTCGAGCCCAGCGGCCAGCCCCACGAGCCCTGCGCCCAACGAGCTGCCGGTGTCGTTCGACGCGCGGCTCGACACGAGCAGGCCGCCGGCCCAGCCCGATGCCGCGCCGCCGCCGACGTGCAACGCAATCGACCTCCCGGCCGGAACCGGGACCCGGTTCTGCGACCTCCCGGGTCCACCGGCGACGGGGCTGTCGGTGCCTGACGACTTCTGCATCCACGAGTTCACCATGACGCCCATCATCGAGGCGCGCGTCATGCGCTTCGCGCCGAACGGCGACCTCTTCCTCGCGGCGCTCTCGATGAGCACCCCCGGCGGCGCCACCAACGGCCCCGGATCGATCCTCGTCCTCCCCGACGACAACGGTGATGGCTGCGCCGACTCGGTCCTCACGTTCGCGGGTGGCTCGGTGCGCCCGAAGGTGCGCGAGGATTGCGCGCAGAGCGAGCGTCCGTGCTCGTTCGTCTCCTGCGCGCACCACCCCTATCTCGATGTCTCCGCCCGAACCGGCGCCATCAAGGTCAACTTCCCCGACCTCGAGATCTGGGAGATGACCGAGAGCTGCGCGCTCGACATCGCCGATCGGGGCGGCACGACCCTCGAAGAGATCGGCGCGATCATGAACCTGACGCGCGAGCGCATTCGCCAGGTCGAGGTGACCGCCTTTGCCAAGCTCGAGGCGCTCGGGGACATGTCCGCGCTCCGCGACTTCGTCGTCGAAGGGCCCGTCGGCAAGCGCCGCCTGCCCATCCTCGCGAAGACCTTCGATGCCGACGAGTTGGCCTCATCTGCCCTGGACGCCCCATGAGCTATTCGAAGCTCGCGGTCTGAACGGGCGCGCCTGCGCCGGCGGTGCGTTCTGTCACGTTGCGCTTGCTGGGCGTGCTCTTAAGCTACCGGCACCATGAATCACGTGTCTCGCCAGCCGATCACCGCCGGCGCCCTCGCGTCCGTGAATGACGCGCTCTGGACCACCTACCGCTGGATGACCTTGGGGCTGGGCGTCACCGGCCTCGTGGCGCTGGGCGTCGCGAGCTCGCCCGCCGCGATCGGGCTCATCGTGAGCAGCCCGTTCATTTTCTTCGGGCTCGTCATCGCTCAGCTCGGGCTCGTCGTCGCGTTCAGCGCGGCCGCGCGGCGGGCGGGCACCGCCACCGTCGCGGCGATGTTCCTCGTCTACGCAGCGCTCACGGGCCTCACGTTCTCGACGCTGTTTCTCGTCTACACGGCCTCCTCGATCGCCGCGGTGTTCTTCATCACCGCCGGAGCGTTCGCCGGGCTCTCCGCGGTGGGGTACTTCACGAAGGCGGACCTCAGCGCGGTCGGGCGCTTCGCGATCTTCGCGCTGATCGGGCTCCTCATCGCCTCGGTCGTGAACTTGTTTCTCCAGAGCAGCGGGCTCCAGTGGCTCGTTAGCGTCATCGGCGTGCTCGTCTTCGGCGCGCTGACGGCATACGACACGCAGAAGCTGAAGCGCGTCTTTGCGAGCGGCGAGGCGCACGCCAACATGCCGCTGGTCGGCGCGTTGACGCTCTATCTCGACTTCGTGAACATGTTTCTCTTCCTGCTCCGCATCTTCGGCGGGCGCAGCCGCAACTGAGCGCGCTCGCCGCTCGGTCATCGCTTCGGGGGCGGCTTGGAGTCGGGCGGCGGATCGTCGTCGCCGTCCATCCGCCTCCGCGAGGCGGCCTGGCACGCCCTCCAGCACGCGCCCGAGGTCGAACGCGGTCGGGGCGCTGGGACCACCGCTGCCGCCGAGGAGCTGGCTCGCCAGAGCGTGCAGCGCGTTCCGCTCGATGCCGCCGTCGAGCGGGAGCCACAGCGCGTCGACCGCGACCTCCTCGACCACACCCTCGTAGGTCGTCGACTCGGGATCGAGGTCGTCGGGAAAGAACAGCAGGCCGCGCCGATCGCCGTGGATCTCGCCGAGCGCCTCGCCGAACTGCGCGAGCCACGCGTGCGCCACCGCCGGATCCTCGGCGAACGCCTCGAAGGGCTGGAACGTGAAGAGGAGGAACGAACCGTCGTCCAGCGCCTCGGCGTAGATGCCCTTGCACTCCTCGTTCTCCTCGTCGAGATCGAGGAACGCCGTCAGCGCCTCGGGACGCGTCGGGCGGAAGAGCGCGATGGCGTCGGGCGAGTCGTCGGAGAGGTCTTGCTGCGGGGATTCGATCGCCGTCAACGGTCGTCCGGCGTAGCACGCTCGCGCGGTCGGCGCGTGTGCGCGACGAGCGGTCCGGTCGCCGGCACGCCGCCTGACGCGGCAATCGTCCGCGGCGGGCCCGCGCGACGCGGTGCGATACTCGCGCGATGATCGACCTCACTTGCGACGTCGCCATCGTCGGCGCCGGCACCGCGGGCCTCGCCGCCGAGCGCGCCGCGCGACGCCACGGGGCAAAGACGCTCCTCGTCGATCCGTGCTTTGCCGGTACCACCTGCGCCACGGTCGGGTGCATGCCCTCGAAGCTCCTCATCGCCGCGGCCGACGCGGCCCACGCCGTGCGGCGCGCCGGGATCTTCGGGATCGAGGTGCCCGCGCCGGTGATCGACGGCGC
>JAYTHX010000099.1:0-17718 GCA_043732195.1 Polyangiaceae bacterium | reverse complement strand
GAACCCTCCAGGGCGACGTGCAGAGCTACAACCAGGGGTCGATCATCGACTCCGTCAGCGTGATCGGCAAGCTCGCGGCGCTCGCCATCTCGTGCGGGCTCCGCCAGTCGGTGCTCGTCAACGTGGGCGTCCCGCAGGACATCATCAACTACACGGAGGTGCCGGGCGCTGGAGCGTACGAGTTCCACGCTCTCTCGCACCGTCAGGCCGCCGAGAACGACGCGACGCCCGTCGCAGCCGCGCAGATGCTGCATCACCAGATCGATCGTTACCACCTGCGGCAGTTCCGGCAGATCCTCGATCTGCTGAGCGCGTACCCGCCGGTCAACGGCAAGACGCTCGTCGACTACGGCGTGAACGTGCACTTCTCCGACCTCGGCTCGGGCCAGCACATCATCTCGCAACTGCCGTACCTCTACGTGGGCGGCGCGAACGGCCAGCTCAAGACCGGCAAGTACGTGCAGGAGGACAAGCAGTACCTGGTGAAATTCCTGAACACGATCGGCGCGGCAGTCGGCTGCAAGAACGCGGCAGGCAACGGCCCGCTCGACGATCTCAACGCGGACAACAACAACTACCGCTCGAAGAACTACTGCAACACGTACTACTGGCCGGGCGCGGACCCGGTCCCCGCGGACGGCAAGCCTCCCATCACGGGCCGGCTCGCCTCGCTCATCGGCCCCTGACGGCCGACCGACGCGAAGCGGCGCAGGAGCGCCTCGCCGAGCTTGCCCCGCAGACTAGCGACGCGTGCAGCGATGGGGGGCGGGTCGCGCGCTCAGTCGTTGGGCGGGGGCGTCGCGCACTCGACGGGGCCGCCGTCGGCGGTGAGCGACTTCTCGTCGGCGGCGCACGCCGCGGGCGCCGGGGCGCCCTGTGTGATGCTGGCGATCCAGTCGTTCACGTACGCCGCGCGCTCGCCGACGATTCCGCTGTGATTCTGGCCGTCGACCACGCACACCTTCGCGGCTGCGCCGTCCGAGGCGAGCCGCTGGAAGCCGCACATCGCGCGCTCCGGCGGGATGGTGGTGTCCTTCGTGCCATAGAGCACGAGCGTCGGAGTGGTCTTCGCGGTGCCCGTGAGATGCGGTCGATCGGCGGCGTAGCGCGCTACCCACTTCTCGCACGTGGCGTTTCCGCACGGGGAGCCGAGCGCAGCCGCGAGCTTGATCGAGGCGGTGAAGTCGGGGTCGTAGAGATCCGCGGGGAACTTCCCGAGGTTCTTCACCGGGTCCGTCTCGCAGCTCGTGTCGAAGAAGCTCTTGATGGCGGCGCGCTTGTCGGCGGCGAAGACGTCGACGCCGTGACCAGGGCCGTCCATCAGCTCGCCGTGCGAGTAGTGGTACCAGATGCCCACGCCCGCCGGGAACGCGTTGTCTGCGAGCGGGTACGAGGCGGAGAGCGCGAGCAGCGCGCCCCACGTTGCCTGGTTGAACCAGAGCGGCGAGTACGTGACCACGCCGTCGACCTTCACGCCGTACGACTCGGCGACCGCGAGCGCGCTGAGCGCGCTGTGCCCGCCTTGCGAGTGCCCTACGACGATCGACTTGTCGGACGTGATGCCCGGTACGAGCTTGCGCAGCGCGCGGAGGCCGTCGAGCACGCTCTTGCCTACGTCGTCGCTCGCGGCATAGCCGCTCGGCGCGTTGCCGGCTGCGCCGTAGTTCGCGTACCCGGCGTAATCGGGGACGATGACCGGGTAGCCGACGCCCACGAGCGGGAAGATCATCGCCGCGAACGCGTCGCTCTTGCTGTCGAACTTCGCCTTCGACGGCGTGCACGCCGGCGCCTGACCGGCCGTGCCGTGCGAGGCGACGACCGCCGGGGCGCCGGCGGAGGGATGGTCGGGGACGAACACGAGCGCGCTCGTGTAGCCGGGCGTCTTCGCGGTGTCGCCGCGCTCGGTGCGGTACGTCACGCGGTACACCTTCGCGCCGCTCGTGAATGGCTTGCCGGTGTACGCGTACTCGTTGGCGCGCGCGTAGGCTTCGAGGTCGGCCCGCGACCACGTGCGATCGGCCGCGCACTTCAGGATGCTGCCCGGCTCGCCGGTCAGCGCGCCCGGGTCGCCGTAGACGGCGTCGATGGCGTCCGCGCAGCCGACCGCGAGCGCCGCGTCACCGCCGGCCTCCGTCGTGCCGCCTCCGTCGTCACCGAGCGCGGCCGGGGTGGACGTGCTGCACGCGCTCGCGACGAGCCCGAGGCACGTGACCGAAGCGAGCGATCCGAGGAGGATGCTCGCGAGACCGAGGCGAGGCTTCGAGATGTTCATGAGAAGCTCCAGGGCGCGCGCGGAACCAAGAGGAGACCGGGAAGACCCTGACTCTAGCTCGCCATCAGGCCGCCAGCGAGCCCGGTTCTCACTTCACGAAGCGGCGTAGCAGGCGCTTCGTGCCGATCGAGCCGATCGCGCCGACCGCGAACACGACCGGCGCCGCGACGCCGCCCGTGAGCACCACGAGGGTCGCGCCGAGGAGGACGCCCGCGCCCGTCGCCACCGCGCCCGTGGTCGCTTCCTTCACCACGTACTTCACGGCGGTCGCCTTGTCGCTCGAGCCGTTGCGCACGGCGATGACCGCCTCGAGGCTGGCCACGGCGCCGTCGATGACGAAGCCGATGCCGGCCGCCTTGCCCGCGCCCTTCAGGATCTCCTTGCTCGCCGCGCGCATCGCATGCTTGCCCGCGCCGAGCGCGAGCGCCGTTCCGCGCGACGCCTTCGAGCCGAGCTGGAGCGCGGCCTTCGCGCCGTTCATGCCTCTGGCGAGGCCCGTCGCGGTCTCGAGGACCGGCGCCGTGGCCATGAGGATCGCGCCCTTCGCGCCGCGCTCTGCCGCCTCGCGCACGACCTTCTGCGCGCCGGCCGAGAGGATGTTCTTGCCGCCGGCCTCGAACAGGCGCGCCGACGTGCCGAGGAGGCGCGCTGCCTCACCACCGGCAATTGCGGCACGCAGGGAGTCGGCCATCCCCACCACAGCCGCGGGATTCGAGGGATCGTGCGCTACCGGATCGCTCATGAATGGGGCTCCTGCAGGTTGTGGTCCATGGTCGCGGTCACGACGGGTCGAACTGGATACGGTAGCTGTACGAGGCGCTCTTGCCTGCCTTCGTGAAGGCCTTCACCACGTAGGTCCCCGACCCGAACTTCGCCGTCTCTCCGGGGCCGAACGTGGCGCCGCCGAGCGACAGCGTGAAGTCGACCTTCCCGTCGATCACCGCCTGGAAGACCGTGAGCCTGGTGCCGGGCGGCGTGACGAACGTGGAGTAGTCGACGTCGGCGCCGGTCGCGAGCACGCCGCAGAACGTGAGCTCGGTGAACGACGTCGCGGTCGCCGCGCTGTCGTTCGGCTCGAGCTCCGCGGCGCCGCCCACCGCGCAATCGACCGCCGGCCCCGGGGGCGTGGTGGTACCGCTGCGCGGCGGCGCGACCGCCGCATCGGGCGTGCCGTTGCCCTCGCCAATCGGCTCCTGGTTAGACGAGGGCTCCTCGTCGCTACCGCAGGCCGCGAGGGCGCACGCGAGCAGGAGCAGGATGCGCAGGTCGGGGAGAGCGCCCATCCTCGTAAGGATGACTGCTTCTCGAGACAAAGAGAATTCATTCTCTTCGGGACCCATCGTGCGCGAGGCGATGCGCCTCAACCCCGTCATCCCGCTGGTGGGGCGCGTGGTGGAGCGGCCCACGCGGGTCGCCGGCCACGACCTGCCCGCGGGTACGCCGCTGGTCTGCTCGATCTATCTCGCGCAGCGCCGCGCCGAGGTCTACCCGGATCCGACGCGCTTCGATCCCACGCGCTTCCTCGGCAAGAAGGTGACGCCCACCGAGTTCTTCCCGTTCGGCGGCGGCGTGCGGCGCTGCATCGGGATGGCCTTCGCGCTTTACGAGATGCGCATCGTGCTCGCGCGCATGCTCGAGCGCGCCGATCTCCGGCTCACGCCCCGCGGCGCGATCGCGGTGCAGCGCCGATCGATCACGCTGATGCCGTCGGACGGTCTGCTCGTGCGCGTCGATCGCGTCGACGGCGCAGCCGCCTGAAGGGCTAGCGCTTCTTCTTCGCCAGCTCCGCGCGGCGGTCCTTGCGGTTGCTGGGAAGCGCCTGGGCGTGCGGGTTGCGCGCCGGCTTCGAGGCCTCCTTCGGCGCCTCCGGCTCGCCGAGCACGCCGTGCGTGAAGAGGTACTGGAGCAGCTCGGGCGCGAGCTGGATGCCCTCGTCCTCGTCGAGGCGCTTCAGGTTCTCCGGGAGCGTCTGCGCGGGATCGAGCTTGCCCAGCACGTCGTAGAGCTCCTTCTCGATCGAGAAGCCGTCGTACGGGTTGTAGCTGCTGACCACCACGCTCTCGCCGGCCACGCGCGTGCGGATGCCGGGCGCGAGGATCAGGTTCGCGGGCAGCACCGCCTGCTTGCCGATCGCGTCGTACCGCGCCTCGAGCTCGGCAATGAAGCGTCGGCCGTGCGCGGCGTCGTCCACGTTGTCGGCGAAGTCCTGCGGCTTGACCGCCATCGCGCGCTGGTAGCAAGCGACGTAGAACTCCTCCTCGCGGCCCACCCACTTGCCCCACCAGCGCGCGTACTCCGCGTCGTCGGGGCCGCGGTCCTCGAGCTCCTCGAGGGTGAGCTCGGTCTGGAGCATCGCGGGCTGCTGGAGGTCGCGGTCGATGCTCATCGCGACGGAGCGGGCCAGCATGCGCTCGACGTGGCTCAGGTAGCCCTTCAGCGTGTCCCAGAGGTCGTAGCCCGGCTTGCCGTCGTTGTACTTGCAGAAGTACGTCGAGCACACCGCCTCGCGGTAGCGCCAGATGGTGCAGCTGCCCTCGGCGTTGTCGACGTCGAAGTAGGGACAGAGCAGCGCCTTCGAGCGGCCGAACGCTCCGGAGCCGCGCGCCGCGGCGTAGAGGAGCGAGTACTTGCGCGGCGCACCGACGAAGTGCGGCGTGACGCTCATCCGCCTGGCGATGCGCTCGCGGATCCGGCGCTTACCCTCGGCGAGGTGCTCGCTCGGGTCGGCGAGGATGCCGCCCACGAGGTAGTTCGCGAGCGTCGGGTAGTAGGTGCAGCACTTTGCCGTCGGCTCGAAGTAGTCCATCGCGACCGGCGCCACCTGGCCGTGGTCGCACATCGCGCAATTGTTGCAGGTTGCACGCTTCTCCTCGATCTCCGGGCGATCGAACACGCCCGGAGCGAAGAGGTGCTGGTAGAGCGGATTGAGCTTGTCGCGCAGCGTACCCATCGGCGTCGGTTCTACTACTTCTTCTTCGCGGAGGCCGCGGGCTTTGCGACCGCAGCGCCCGCGGCAGGCTTGACGGCGGCGGCCGCGCCCTTGATGGCAGGCTTGGCGGGGGTGCGCTTCACGAGGAGCTCGAAGCTGAATCCGCCCTCGGAGGATCTTCTTCCCCGTGAGGTGCTGCAACGGGCCGACGACCAGCTTGACCAGCGTGAGGAGCGCGAGGAATTGCACGAACCTGGCAGACCATCACGGCGGAGCTGCAGCCAATCCGCCGATCCGGCGGGGCTCCGCTGCCCCTATCCAATCACTTGCGCCACCTGCGCCACCTGCGCCGCGCCCGATGGCCGGAGCGTCGGCGAGGTGGCCGCGCTCCTTGAGCTTGTAGCCCATGGTCTCGAGCTTCTTCTGCGTGGCCTCCGAGAGGCCGTCCTTCTCGTACGCCACCTCGTCGGGGAGGTGCTGCATGTGGAAGCGAGGGGCGCTGACTGCCGCGCCCACATCGAGCCCGAAGTCGATGACGTTCGAGAGCTCGAGGAAGACCGACGTGATGATGGTCGGACCACCCGCGGCGCCGGCGACGAGCAGCACCTTGCCGTCGGGACCGCTCACGATGGTGGGCGCCATCGACGAGAGCATGCGCTTGCCGGGCATGATGGCGTTGGCCTCGCCCTGCACGAGGCCGAAGCCGTTCGCCGTGCCGGGCACCGCCGCGAAGTCGTCCATCTCGTTGTTGAGGACGAAGCCGCCGCCCTTCACGGTGACGCCGGAGCCGTACCACCAGTTGATGGTGGTGGTCAGGGCGACGGTGTCACCCGCCGCGTCGACGACGGAGAAGTGCGTCGTGTGCGGTCCGCTCGCGCTCGCCGGGCCGGCCACGATATCGGACGAGGGCGTCGCGCGATCCGGCTTGATGGTGGCGCGCTGCTCCTTCGCCCAGGCGTCGCTCATCAGTTGTTCGACCGGCATCTTCACGAAGTCGGGATCGCCGAGCTTCGCATTGCGCGCCGCGAACGAGCGGCGCATCGCCTCGAAGACGTAGTGCAGCTCGTCGGGCGACTGGAAGCCGAGCGCCTTGAGGTCGTAGCCCTCGAGGATGTGGCAGATCATCGCGAGCGTGACGCCGCCCGACGACGGCGGAGGCATCGACGTGATCGTGTGGCCGCGGTACGTGACCTCGACCGGCTTGCGCCATTTCGCCTGGTACTTCTTCAGGTCGACGAGCGTGATGAGGCCGCCTTCGCTCTTCATCTGCGCGACGATCGCGTCGGCGGTCGCGCCCTCGTAGAAGCCCTTCGGGCCCTGCACGATGCGCTTCAGTACCGCGGCGAGCTCGGGGTTCTTGAAGGTCGAGCCCTTCGCCGGCGCGCTGCCGCCTGCGTAGAACAGCGCCGCCGAGACCGGATGCTTCTGGAGGCGCTTGCCGGCCATCTCGAGCGTCGAGGCGAAGCCCTCGTCGATCACGAAGCCGTTCTCCGCGAGCGCGATCGCCGGCGCGAGCAGCTGCGCCCACGTGAGCTTCTTCGAGCCGAGCTTCTGGTGCAGCTCCCACAGCCCCGCGACGCTGCCGGGCACGCCGACCGACTTGATGCCCTCGCGTGCCTCGGCCTTCGGCTTGCCGTCGGCGTCGAGGTACATGTCGCGGGTCGCCGAGGCAGGGGCGGTCTCGCGGAAGTCGAGCGCGCGCACCTCGCCGTGCATGCGCGTGACCGCGAAGCCGCCGCCGCCGATGTTGCCCGCCGTGGGGTAGGCGACGGCGAGCGCGAACGCGGTGGCCACCGCAGCATCGGCGGCGTTGCCACCGGCCGCGAGGACGTCGCGTCCGACGTTGCTGCTGATGGCGTTGTCGCTGACGACCATGCCCTTCGCGGAGCGCACGACGACGGGCTGGGTGTACGGCCACGCGCCGCGCGCGGGCGCAGCGACGGCCCCTGCATCGATGGCGGCCACGACGGGCGGGGCCGCAGGCAGCTCGTGGCCCGTCGAGGCAGAGACCGGCGAGGACGGCATCGGCATCGGCCTCGGCGGGTCGCCGGCGCAGGCGGCGAAGAGCGCAACCACCAGGGGGACCGACCAGAAGAACTTCGTTCGCATGGCGGGCGCGAGCCTACTCCCCCGCCTCGCACTGGGGGATCACAAACCCGCGCACCGGCATGCCAGGGGCGCGCAATGCGTGGACGCTCGCGCGTGATCGGCATCGCTCTTCGTTCTCGTCACCCATGAGGCGCGTGCTCCGGGAGTCGATGGACTTCGCGACAGCGACGCGGATCGTCCCCGAGTAGCTGCCCGGTCCGCTGAAGCTCGAGGGCTCGATTCGCCAGGGCGCCCCGCTGGCAACCGCGGTCTCGCCTTGCTCGCCTTGACAGCGGAGGGACATGGCCCGAGACTTCACGGGCGCTCGCCGAGTGTCCGAACTGAGTCTCCCTTGGACGTTCCCCCTCAGGCGCCAACCGCGCAACCGCCGGCCGTGGGCGATGTCGTCGCCGGGAAGTACCGCATCGAGCGCGTGCTCGGGCAGGGCGGCATGGGCATGGTCGTCGCGGCTACCCACATCGACCTCGACCAGCTGGTCGCGATCAAGTTCCTCCTGCCCGCGGCGGCTGCCAACGCGTCCGCCGTCGAGCGGTTCGCGCGAGAGGCCCGCGCGTCGGCCAAGCTGCGGAGCGACAACGTCGTCCACGTGACGGACGTCGGGACCTTCGACTCCGGTGAGCCGTTCATCGTCATGGAGTACCTCGAGGGCCAGGACCTCGGTCAGCTGCTGCGCGAGTCCGGTCAGCTCGCGGTCGACGACGCGGTCGACTACGTCCTGCAGGCGTGCGCGGCGCTGGCCGAGGCTCACGCGGCGGGGATCATTCATCGTGATCTCAAGCCCGCCAACCTGTTCCTCACGGAGCGTCAGGACACCGCGCGGGTCGTGAAGGTGGTCGACTTCGGCATCTCGAAGGTCACCACCGCCGCAGCGGGCGGCAAGATGACGAGCACGCAGGACCTCATGGGCTCGCCGCTCTACATGTCGCCCGAGCAGCTCTCGCTCTCGCACGACATCGACGGCCGCTCGGACATCTGGTCGCTCGGCATCATTCTCTACGAGCTCATCGCGGGTCACCCGCCGTTCCAGGACGCGGGCCTTCCTCAGCTGTGCACCGCGGTCCTCGTCCGACCGGCGCCGCCGATCGAGCGAGCCGACCTCGACGCCGGGCTCGCTGCGGTCATCGCGAAGTGCCTCGAGAAAGAGGCCGGCGCGCGGTACGCGAACGTCGGCGAGCTCGCAGCGGCGCTGGCCGGGTTCGCGCCCGAGCGGTCGGGCCCGACCCTCGCGCGCATCGCACGTCTTGCGGAGGTGTCGGGGCGCAGCGCAGGGGCGGGCGCGTCGCGGTCGGCGCCGTCATCGCGTCGCGAGGTCGTGACGGGACCGCAAGGCGAGACCGCGTCGCCGTGGGCGGCAACGGAGCTGAAGACGGCGCCCGCCTCCGGGCGACGCGCGTGGGTCATCGGGGCGTTGGTCATCGCCTCGATGGTGGCCCTCGTCGTTGCGGTCGGCTTTCCGGACACGCTGACCGCCTGGAGGGCACGAGGCACGGCGCCGTTGCCTGCCGGCGCAAGCCCGACGGACCGGGCCCCCAACCTCACCGCGCCGTCCTCCACCGCGAGCGGGACTGCCGCGCCGACCGCGCCCGCGCTCTCCGCGAAGATCGCCGCGCCGACGCCGCCGCAACGCGTGCCCGCCTCGAGCGCGGCGCCTCGTTCGGACCTCGTGCCGCGCCCTGCGCGAACCGTCCCGCCGCCCGGCTCCGCTTCACCGCTGCAGTCGGCATCGGCATCGGCATCGGCATCGGCATCGGTGCCCGCGCTGGCGTCGGCGTCCTCCAGCGCCTCGCCGTCCGCCTCTCTTGCGCCTTCTGCTTCCGCGACGACCTCCGCGGTGCCGGTCGCGCCTCCCGAGCCGCCGCTTCCCTGAGCGCCCCTTGCGTGGGCGTCGCGGGTCCGTGATCGCCGCTCAGTACTTCTCGGGGACGAAGTGCTGCGTCTCCTCGGCCGGCCGCTTGTAGCCCTTGGCCTTCTGGCGGGGCGGCAGCTTGAGACGCTTCGGCGTGAGGTCCTTGTAGTGGATGCTATCGAGGAAGTGCGCGATGCAGTTCAGCCGGGCGCGCTTCTTCTCGTCGGCGGGTACTACCCACCAGCGCGCCTCGCTGGTGTCGGTCTTCGCGAACATCTCGTCCTTCGCGAGCGAGTAGTCGACCCAGCGCGCGCGGGCCTCGAGATCCATCGGGCTGAGCTTCCAGCGCTTCACCGGGTTCTCGATGCGCGCGTGGAAGCGCTTCTCCTGCTCGTCGTCGCTGACGGAGAACCAGTACTTGAGGAGCACCGTTCCGGAGCGCACGAGCATCCGTTCGAACTCCGGCGCGGCGCGGAAGAACTCCTCGAGCTCGGCGTCGTCGCAGAAGCCCATCACGCGCTCGACGCCCGCGCGGTTGTACCAGCTGCGATCGAACAGGACGATCTCGCCCTCCGAGGGGAGCTGCGTGATGTAGCGCTGGAAGTACCACTGGCCCTTCTCGCGGTCGGTCGGCGCGGCGAGCGCGACGACGCGGCAGACGCGAGGATTCAAGCATCCGGCGATGGTCTTGATCACGCCGCCCTTGCCGGCGGCATCGCGGCCCTCGAAGACGACGACGACGCGCAGCTTCTTCGCGCGCACCCACTCCTGGAGCTTCACGAGCTCCTTCTCCATGCGCTCCAGCTCCGACTCGTACCGCTTCTTCGTGAGGCGGTTTGGATCGAAATCTGCTTTGTCCTTCGTCGGCGTTGGCGTCGTCTTCTTCGACATGGGTACGTGCAGCCTACCGGCTCTTGATGACCTGCTGCTCGACGAACGGTCCGTGCACCTTGTCGTGATTGCCCACCACCTCGAAGACGGGGATGCGGAGCTTGCCGTTCGCTCCGCCGTCGAGCCCGTAGGTCGCGGCGAACGGCTCCCATTCCTCGACGTTGCCCCACTCGGTGAGATCACCGGTGACGAGGAGCCCGCGCGGCGGCGCGACGACGCCGCCGATCGGCGCGGGGAACGCGCGCCCCGCGATGCCATTGAGCTTCGGGATCAGGACCTCGTGCGCCGCGGGGATCCCGCCGAAGCCGAAGTGCGTATCGGAGACGGCGAGGAACGTGACGTCGCTGTTCCCCCGGAGCTGCTTCATCGTGGTGAGCGGCGCGGGCGGCGCAGCGTCGATCGGCGGGGGAGCCGGCGGCGCCTCGTTCTTCCGCTTGCACGCGCCGAGGAGCAGGGCCCCGAGCAGCAGCGCGCGCGCCCTCATGGCTCGATGCAGCGCGCCCCGTCACGGCAGACGACCGGGACGCGCTCGACGAGCTCGCTCTTGAAGGCCGACGCGAAGAACGAGCAGACGCGCGGCTCGGCGCAGTTCTTCACGACGATCGTGCGGTTGCGCTGCGAGGCGCCGTGGATGGTCACGACGAGCGTGCTCTTGTCGACGCCGGGCTCGGCCGCGACGAAGGTGCCCTGCAGCGGGGTCACCTGCGTCCGATCGAGGATGGGGACGGCCTTGCCGAGGCGTTCGCCCTTTATGGCGCTCTCCTTGACGTCGGTGGTGAGCGGAAACCGCTCCTCGTAGGTGATGCTCTCGATGAGCTCCCCCGACGCGGACTGCGCTGGGGGCGAAGAGCAAGAGCAAGCCACGACAGCAACCGCAAAGCCAGCGACGATGAAGCGTTCCAAGCGCGCCATCGTACGCGAGCGCTCTCGCCTCCGGAACTGTCAGCTGTCAGCTTTTCCCTCAGTGCTTGACGATCGTGCCGAGGACCTTCTGCGCGGCGGGCTTTCCGGCCGCAGTGACGACGACGACCACGTCGGCGTCGGCGTCGTAATAACCGGACTCGAGCTTGGAGACGCCGCCGTTGCGGGCCTTCGGCGAAGCGATGCTCGGGCCATCGGGCGCGGGGTTCGCGGCGGGACGGATGACCTGCACGGCCACGCCCTTCATCTGGATCTGGAGCTGCTCGTACTTCGGTCCGACGAGGTACTTCGTCGAGACGACTTTCCCCTTGGTCGCGGCCTTCGTCGCGTCGGCGAACGTGTCGAGATCGATCGACGAGACCGACTCGCCGTGGATCGTCGCGGTCGACTTGTGCGTGCTCGCTTCTTCCTTCTCGGGCGCTTTCTCGGCGACTTTCTGGGCCTTGTCCGCGGCCTTCGGCTTCTCGGCCTTGGCGCTCGCGCTCGCGCTCGCGGGCTCCGCATACTTGCCGGTGTAGCCCGCCCAGGGATCACTCTCGGGCCCCTTCGCTTCTTTCTTGGCGGCGCCTCCGCAGGCGAAGACGGTGAGCGAGGAGAGCAATGCGGCGATATGCAGAACACGCATGGGGGGACCTCCGTGGACGACGAAGGGTGTACCCCCGAACTTCGCGCGCTGACCGTCGTGGCGGCGTCTCAAAGGTCCGCGCGGGGTGGATCGCGATCGATCCCCAGGGGTTGCGGGCCGCTCTCACCACCCCTTTCCGCGCACCGCGCAATTTTCAGGTGGGGGCGTGTCGGGCCGCGGGATCCTGATGGTAGAAGGCCTCGAGCTCGGCGTAGAGCTCCGGGTGCTTCGCCTTCAGCTGCGCGCCGCGCTCGAAGAACATCTCGGTGATCACGGCGAAGAACTCGGCGGGGTTCGTCGCGCCGTAGCCGTCGATGTCGCTGGGTCGCCCCTCGTGCAGGCGCTGCGAGAGCTCGGCGAACTCGTCACCGAGGACGCGCGCCCACGCGGCGTAGCGCGCGCGGTCACCGAGCGACGGAGCGCCGTCCATCGCGCCGTCCTCCGCGTCGAGCTGGTGGGCGAGCTCGTGGAGCACGACGTTTCCGCCGCCGAGGTGCCGCGCGTTCTGGAGCACGTGATCCCACGCGAGCACCACGGCGTCGCGCATGCGTGACTCGCCGAGCAGCGCGTCCTCACGCTCGATGACGACGCGTCCCTCCTGGGAGCGGCGCATGGCCTTGTAGGCGCTCGGGTAGACGAGCACGCTCACGAGCTGCGGGTAGATGTCGGTCTCGCGGTGCAGCAGCAGCCGGCAGGCCTCGGCGGCGATGGTCACGCGAATCTCGTCGGTGAGGTCGAGTCCGCCGCAGCCCTCGAAGTGCTTCTCCTCGAGGAAGATCTGCACGAGGCCTTCGAGCTCGCGCCGCTCCTCGGCATCGAGCTGCGCGGCGTAGGCGACGTCGCGATCCATGATCGCGCGCCACGCTTCGGGGAACGGCTGTTCACGGAGCGCAGCGCGGCGCCGGTCGCGTAGGAAGTGGAACACGCCGCCAGTCTAGAACGCCCTACAGAGCGAGCTGTTGCAAGATCGCGCTCGCAGGCATCACGCCGCTGACGCGCTTCGACTCCTTGCCGTGCTCGAACAGGATCATGGTGGGGATGCTGCGGATCGCGAACCGCGCCGCCACCTGGTGGAGGGCCTCGGTGTCGACCTTCGCCACCACCACCTTGCCCGCGCGCTCGCCGGCCACCTTCACGAGCTCCGGCGCCACGGCGTGACAGGGCCCGCACCAGTCCGCCCAGAAATCGACGAGCACAGGGGCCTTCGACTCGCGGACGAGCTCGTCGAAGTCCTCCACGCTCTCGATGGGAATGGGCCGCGAGAGCGGGAGGAGCGCGCCCTTGCAAGCGGCGCACTTCGCCTTGTCGGTCAGGCGCGCGGCAGGGAGACGGTTCGATGTATGGCATGACGCACATTCGACGATCATCGCGCACCTCGGTCTACCAAGATGCGGACGGCGCGCCGATCGTCAAGGCCGACTGAACTGCGGTCGGGGCGCGCCGTTCGGACGGGGATGAAGAGCTCGTGTTCTGCCGTGCTCGCGGCTCTGTCGTGCCTCATGCCGGCCATTGCCCTCGCCGACGACGCTCCGCCCCCCGCCGAGGCGCCGCCCATCGAATCTGTGTACACGCGCCGCGGTCCGCTCGGGCCCATCAAGCTCGGCCTCCTCGGAGGCATCGGTGTTCCGGACGGTCTCCAGCTCGGGCTCACGACGCGCGCCTTCGGACGCTTCGGCGTGGGGGTCACGGCCGGCTCGCTTCCCACGATGGCCGTGCCCGGCGTGCAGGGCGCCACGCTCGTGCGCGTCTCCGGCGAGGCGTACGCGCGCTTCTATCCGTTCAAGGGCGCGTTCTTCATCGGGGCCGGCGTCGGCGCGATGCAGATGAAGGGCTCGCTCGAACAGACGGTGCAAGCGTTCCACCAGGACCATCATGCCGAGGCGCACGCCTATGCACGTTCGATCTACGTCGCGCCGCAGATCGGCTTTCTCTGGCTGACGCGCATGGGGATCACGTTCGGTACCGACATCGGGGCGCAGATCCCGATCGTCACGAACGACGTGACCTACGACGCCGAGAAGTTCGGGCTCGTCACGCCGGTCGAGGGCAAGGGCAGCCTGGCGAGCGCGATGCGCTTCGCGTCCTCGATGCCCGTGCCCGTCGTCAACCTGCTGCGCATCGGCTACGTGCTGTGAAGATCTCCCCCGCCGCCCGAGGAACGAACATGAAGGTCTCGATGATGATGCCGGCGCTCGCGCCCTTTGCGCTGGTCGTGGCGTGTGGCACGAGCCCCGCAGCACAGACCGTGATCTGCACGGACTTCCGCGTCGGCGCGGATCTCTCGCAGACCGACTTCGGCGTTCCGGCCTCGCTGTCGCCCGCGTACACGTCGCTGGCGCAGGCCACGAGCGACGTCTCGCTCGTCTCCGCGCAGCTCCTCTCCGAGGTGAGCGCCGCGTGCGGCGAGATCGCGGTCGACCTCGGCGGCAGGGCCGACGACCCGCGCCTCGCCGGCAAGCTCGACGCCGACCGTGCGCGCGTCCTCTGCTCCATCGCCGCCGACCGCGTCGGTGCGGTGAGGCCCCGGCTCGACGCCGCGAAGGTCGTGGTCCGCATCGTGGAGACGCAGTGCAGCGTCGATACCGCGTTCCAGGTGGACTGCGAGAGCAAGTGCCAGGCTTCGCCGACATGCGCCGAGCCGGACGCGATCGATCGCTGCCCGGCGGAGGACCGCGAGGGCGTCTGCTCCGGCGACTGCACCGGCGTGTGCCGTGGGACCGAGGACGCGCCGGTCGCGTGCGAGGGCAGGTGCGAGGGCGCCTGCGGCGGTACCTGCGACGGCGACGACACGTGCGAAGGCCCCGGCTGCACGTGCACCGGCGCCTGCACGGGCACCTGCAGCGGTAGCTGCACGCCCACGCCCGGCACGGCGCTCGCGTGCGCGGGTCTCTGCCGCGGCGGCTGCAGCATCCCCGTGGACGGCGCGAGCTGCGCGGGACCGCTCGACGCGCCTCATTGCCCGGGTGACGCCGACTGCCAGCACGGCTGCCAGGCGAGCGCCGCGGCGCGCGCCGATTGCCGAGACGGTGCGCTCTCGATCGTCGTCGATGCGAAGATGGTCGACCCCGAGCTCGCCCGCATCGTCCGCACCCTCGAGCGCAACCTGCCGGTGCTGTTCCTCGCGGCGCGTGGCCGCGCGAAGGCGCTCTCCGAGCAGTCCTCCGCGCTCACCGACGCCGCTGGCCACATCCTTGCGCATGGCGACCAGCTCGGACAGAAGGCGGCCGCCTGCGGCTTGCTCATCGGGAGCACGGGCGATCAGGCCAGCAAGAACCTCACCTCCGCGCTCGACGGGTCGAAGAAGGTGGCCGCCGCCGTCTCCGGCAAGTGACCCGCGCTCAGCCGAGGCGCTCGAGCACGGCCACCACGTGCTCGGGGCTGCGTTCGCAGAGCTTCTGGAGGCGCGTGGCTTCGAAGAACGCCACGGTGGTGCCGGGCCGCGCGATCGCGGCCACGCTCGGCGCGATGTGATGGATGGCATCGCGCACGCCGTAGAACGAGTCGGCCTCGATCACGCCGACGGGCTTGTCGGTGTTGCCGTCCGCGTAGAGCGCGATGCTCCCGCGGGCGACGAGACACGCCGAGCTCGGGATCTCGTTGGCGGGAAGGAGCAACGTCTCGTCGGAGAACGTCTCGAGGCGCTGGATGCACGAGAGCATCTCGTCGCGCACCTGCACGTCGAGCTGGCCCATCGTCTCGTGCATCGAGAAGAACGAGTCGATGCGGTGCAGCTGCTTTGTCTCGGCGATGCGCTGGCCGAACGCGAGGTCCTCCTCCATCAGCGCGCGGACGATCGGCGCCGGACAGATCCACACCTCGCTCACGCGCTGTGCCCGCAGCGAGGCCATGCAGCGCGCATCGGGCCCGCCCAGCACGCTCGACTCGCCGAGCAGCCAGCCGGGGAAGCAGCAGCGTACGAGCCACGAGCCGCCCTCGGGCTTCTCGAGCCACACGCCCACGAGGCCGCTCTTCACCACGAAGACCTGCCGCGAAGGCTCACCCTCGTTCACGAGCGTCTCGCCCGGCGCGAGGGTGCGCAGCGTGAGGTGCGGCTCGAGCTTCTCGCGTAGCGCCGTCGGGAGCCCGGCGAAGCTGCGTGCCTCGAACGGATCTGCGAACGGCTTGAGGCGCTGGCGGCTCTGCTCGAGCAGGAGCTGCACGGGCGAGCCCGCGAAGGCCTCGCGACCGGCGATCTCGAGGGCGAGCGTCGCCGCCTTCTCCAGCGAGTCGAGATCGAAGCGATCGGCGAACTCGCGCGCCGAGGCCTCGAGGTAGCCCTTCGCGAGCGTCGGCTCGCCCAGGCTCAGCTCCACGGCCGCCATGGTGAGCAGCGTGCGCCCGCGGCCGTCGTGATCGGTGAGGAGGCGCGGGAGGAGCTCACGCGCCTCGTTGAGCGACGCTGGATCGCCGCGCCCGATCGCGGCCGCGATGCGCACGTCGAGCGGCTCCTCGATCTTCGAGAGCATGTCGAGGTCGTCGAGGTCGTCGAGGTCGTCGTCGCCGAGGTCACCGCCGAAGTCCGCGAGCTCGTCGGGCGGGCTCGCGGGCATGCGCGCCTCGCTCTCGGCGCGCTTCACGGCGTCGATGACGTGCTCGGGCGCGAGCTTCGGCGTGATCACGCCCGCGTCGTCCATGGTGAGATCGGCGACGTGCAGGTCTCCGCGCTGCGCCGCAAGCACGACGGTCACGACCCACGCGTCGCCCGCGACGCGCCGCACGCGGCGCACTTCCCGCACGTCGAGCAGGCGGCCGAAGCCCTCGCGCAGCGACTCGGAGACCTTCTGCCAGACTTGCTCCCGGGTCACGCTACGAAGATATCACGCCTCGCCGAGGACCCAGTCGAGCGTGCGGACGCCGATGATCGCGACCATCGGGTCGGGATCGGTGGGCGCCCCGCCCTCGTGGGCGAGGGCGTAGGCTGCGAGCCCGTCGCGGAGCTCGCTCTCGGGGCGCAGCGTGAGCTTCTCGATGGCGGTCTTGGCCTCGGGGATCGAGCCGTCCCCGAGGACGCCGTGCTCCGCGATGAGGCGGGTGGCGATTGCCAGGCTGGCGGCGGTGGGGCGCGCGCCGAGGCGGAGGAGCGTCCAGAGGAGGACGAGCGAGCCGATCACGCGTGCCTCGATGTCGTCGCATTCGTCGTCGGTGAGCCCTCCGACGGGGCGATCGAGCAACGCGCGCTCGTCGGGCTGGATCGCCTCCTCGAGGCCGAGCTGCCCGAGCCGGGAGACCCAGGCCCGCCGAACGGCGTCGAGCTCCGCGACCGTGTCCTCCTCGTCGAGCTCGAGACCGAGCCGCTGGAGGAGCAGCTCGAGACACAGGCTTCGCTTCGCCACCTCGGTCGCGGTCTTCATCGCCATCGGTGGGGCACGTAACCCAGGTGGCGCCACGCGGGAAGGTGGCTCGTGCCGCCGCCAACCGTCGTCAGTCGGTGGCCTCGGCGAGGAGGGCGTCGAGCTTCGCGCTCAGATCCTGTCCGCGACCGAAGCCGCGGGCCTCGATCAGCCCGAGGAGCCGGCGCACCTCCGACAGGTCGACCGGCCCGGTCGCCAGGAGACCACGGGCATCGATGCGATCCTGGAGCCGGGCCTCGCGCATCGAGAGGACTTTCATGGCCAGCAGGTGTTCGGACAGCGCGACGGGGACGCCCGCGAGCTCGGGCGTCTCCCGGGCCGTTCCGACGATCTCACGCTCGATGCCGCTCGACGCGGCGAGCAGGTCGATGACGATGCCAGAAGGCGAACGAAGACGGGCGATGGCGATTCGTTCGCGGTCATCCTGCTCGACGACGGCGATGAGCGCGAAGCCTTCGGCCGCGAGCGTTCGCGTGATGCGCTCGAGGTCGGCGTCGGAATCGACCGAGATCGCGAGGTCGACGTCGCGCGTGAACCTCACCTCCGCGCGAATCGAGACGGCGAGCCCACCGACGAGGGCGTGGGACACACCGAGCCGCGTCAGCCTCGCCGTCACGTCGACGAGCGCCTCCTCCGGCGTCATCGCGCGACGCTCATCCACGCCAGGAGCCGCGCGTCGATCTCCTGTTCGGAGGCCGCCGGGTCGGCGGCGCGAAACCTCCGGCGCTGCAGCTCGATCCCGAGTTGCATGAGCTCGAGCGCCTGGCGCAGCTT
>JAYTHX010000098.1:0-17754 GCA_043732195.1 Polyangiaceae bacterium | reverse complement strand
GTGGTCACGCCCATCGGCAGCATCCTGCGGGGCGGGCAGACCTCCTACGAGGCGGCGCTCGTGGTGAAGAGCGACTCGCGCATCAAGACCATCGACGGCCTCGGCAACACGCGCGCCGGTTGGGTCGACCCGTGGAGCGCGGCGGGCTTCGTGTTGCCGCGCGTGAAGCTCGCGCTGCTCGGCGTGGACCCGCGCACCGTCTTCCGCACCGAGGTGTTCCACGGCTCGCACCGCGCCGCGATGAAGGCGCTCGCGGACGGCGCGTGTGACGTCGCCGGCACCTACGCCCGCTCCGACGCCAAGGGCAAGGTCCTCTCGGGCGCGTGGTCCGAGGTCGGCATCGAGGTCCGCGTGCTCGCGACGTTCGGCGCCATCCCGCCCGACGTCATCGCCGTGAAGCAGGACTTCCCGGAGGGGGATCGCACGAAGGTGCTCGAGTCCCTGCGCGCGGCCTGCGCGTCCGAGAGCTCGCGCGCGATCGTGCGCGCGGTCTTCAGCGGCCACGAGCTCGAGGAAGGCCTCGCCTCCGGCTACAACGCGCTGAAGACCGCGCTCGACCTGGCCTCGAGCCGCGGCCTGTTCGATTGAGGCCGGCCCCGGGCGTACCGAAGGGCTCCTCGATCCCGCGCTACCGCCGCCACGCGACCGGCTGGTCGATTTGTCGCGACGGGCCCGCGGCTGCCGGCTCTTGGGTGCGTGACCGCAATCTCGCGGCACGTTCCTCCGTCGAAAAGGCCCCATCATCATGCTTCGTCCTCTCTTCCTTGCGCTTGCCACCTCCTCGCTCTTCGCCTGCGGCACCGGCGAGACCACCAGCACCGGCCCTGCACCCACCGGCTCCAGCACGTCGAGCACCGATCCGGCGGCGGCGGACGGCGGCAAGGGTGAGGGCGGGAGCGGCGGCGCGGCGCTCGGGCCGTCGTGCACCGCGTACATCGCGTGCTGCAAGGAGCTCGCGGCGCGCCAGCCGCAGCTCGCGGCCAGCTGCGATGCGGTCCAGAAGCAGATCGACTCCGCGCAGGCCCAGGGTGTGTCGACCGCCAGCTACGAGTCGGCCTGCAAGAGCGGCGTGACCTCGTTCCAGAGCGCGGGCTACTGCAAGTAGACCCGCGTCGTCAGTGCTTCGCGACCGGCGAGGGCGGGCGCTTCTGCCCGCCCAGCACGCGCAGCGCGCGGCACACCTCACCGTCGTGGCACGGGCCGACATTGCCGGCGCTGCCGGGCCACGGCATCTCTGCGGATTTCACCGAGGCCGCGTCTCGCAGGTCCGGCCCACGCCACGGCGGCGCGGAGTGCGGGAGCTTCGCCTCGCGCTCGTTCGAGAACGCGTCGCCGTTCCCGGCCGTCGGGGCGAACGGAAAGCGCAGCTGCGGCACGAGCCCCACGCGCTGCACGGGCGTTCCATCGGGGAGCGCGTAGACGAGCGTGGTGAGCCGCAGCACGCCAGCGTGGGCGTCGTCGTCGACGTATTCCTGCGCGCAGCCCTTGCCGAAGGTCGAGGTGCCGACGGTGGGGCCGCGCTTGTAGGTAGCGAGCGCGCCCGCGATCATCTCGGCCGCGCTCGCGGTGGTGCCGTCCACGAACGTCGCCACCGGTCCGGTCCAGCGATCGCGCTCGCGTGGAACGGGCGCGCGATCGATCTCGACGGTCCCGTCACGCCGCTTCATCGCGAAGAGCGGCGCGCCTGGCAGGAACAGCGCGAGCGCCCCGAGCGCGCCGTCCGTGGAGCCGCCGCCGTTGCCGCGGAGATCGAGGACCACGCCGGTGAGCTTGCGCGGGCCGCGATCGCGCTCGGTGGCGATGAGCTGCGCCAGATCGTCCCCGAGGTCGTCGCGGACGTCCTTGATCTCGACGATGAGCACGTCCCCGTCGCCGAACACGATGCGCTCGTTGGGTAGCCCGCTCGCGCCGTGCGCGGGGGGATGAGCGTCCTCGGTCTTGCCGATCTCGAGGGTCATGATCTTTTCGCCGCGGAGCACCACGGCGGAGAGCGGCGCCTTGGAATCACTGGTCGCGAAGCCGAGCTGATCGATCTGCTCGAGCGGCAGACCGGCGGTCGGGACGCGCGCCACCGACAGCACGACGTCGTCGATGGCGAGCGGGGCGGTGGCCGAGTCGGTCACGCGCACGCCAACCGCCGTCGGCACCGCGCGACCCCAAAGCCGCGAGGGCGGACGCGACGCAAGATCGATCTCGTAGATGCGCGACTCCTCGTCGAACGGCGCCCACTCCCCGTGAGGGTCGACCAGCGGCACGTACGCGCGCACCGCCGACGCGAGCACCACCTTGGCCCAGCCGGCCTTGTCGAGATCGGGAAAGAACCGCCGCCGCGCGCCGTCGGCGAAGGGCTTCGCGGCCGGCCCGTACGCTGCCTCGAACGCGCCGACGCGCCGACCGATCTCCACCGCGACCTCGCGCGCCATACCCGTGGGCGGAAGCGGCTCGAGGGTCGCGATCTTCGGGTCCGACCCGTTCGGCGCGCGGCGACCGCGATCGAACGCCTCACGCAGCTCGTTCGACCAGCTCTCGAGGATTCCGCCGGGCACGAGCGCCGAATCGCAGGAGCGCCGCCGACGGCCCTCGAGATCCGCGAGCAGCTCGGGCGCCGCACGCGCGATGGCCGTCGAGGTGGGCGCGTCCTTGGCGAGGCTGAGGAGGCCGTGCGGATCGAGCCAGTCGGCGGCCGACGTCGCGAACGTCGACGACGGGACGCCCCCGGGCGCGTACGCGAGCCCGGCGCGCACCTGGTCGACGATGGCCCGCGCCTCCTCGCAGGTCAGCGCGGTGGGCTCGCCCGAGGGAATGCGAAAAACGTAGGACCGCTCGTCGTCGTGACCGTCGTCCGACGGATCCATCTTCGGCTCGCCGGCATCGAGGACAGGCGGCGGCGCCGCTGACGCCACCACCGGCGCGACCTCGACCGGAGCCGCCGGAGGCCGCTCGCGCAGCGCCGCCCAACCACTGACAGCGACGAGAGGCGCGAGGCCCGCGGCGATCCAACGCTTCTGCATCCCGGGACTGCCGAGGCTAGCAGTCCTCCGCCGGACTCGCGAAATTAGCCGGGGAACGGCCTCTTCAGGCCACCAGGTCCGCGAAGGCGGAGAGCTCGCCGCGCAGCTTGGTGCGCGCCCGCTCTTCGAGCTGGCGAACACGCTCCTTGCTCACGCCGAGGCGGTTGCCGAGCTCCTGGAGCGTCGGGGGATCCTCGGTCATCAGGCGTGCGCGGACGATCATCTGCTCGCGTTCGTCGAGCTCGCCGACCGCGGCGCGCACCGCCACGCCGGCCTGCGCGGTGATCTCGTGGACCGAGGCTTCGTCCTCGGGGGTGAGCGAGCTCGACGGCATGCGGTCGATGGCGGGCGCCATGTCGCCCACCCCCGCATCGAGGCTCACCTCGCGACCGGCGAAGAGCGGCAGGAGCATGCGGACGCGCTCCTCGGTGAGCCCGGAGATCTTCGCGAGCTCGGCGGGGTCGGTGGTCTGCGTGCGGCGGTAGGCGCGCAGCGCACGGCGCTCGCCCTTCGTCGTGCCGAGGCGCACCACACGAAAGGCGCGCACCACGTACTCGCGGATCTCAGCGCGGATCCAGTACGCGGCGTAGGTGGCGAGCCGGCACTCCTTCTTCGTGTCGAACTTCGCCGCTGCCTTGAGGAGCCCGAGGTTGCCCTGCTGGATGATGTCCTCGAGCGGGACGCCCCAGCGGCGGTACTCGAGTGCGATCGAGATCACGAACGGGAGGCACGCCTCGACGAGCCGCGTTCCCGCCCGCTGATCGCCTTCGAGCCAGCGCTGCGCGAGGTCGCGCTCCGTCTCCCGGTCGAGCGCACGAAGCCCTGACAGGCTGTCACGATACGCCCGAAGCGACCCACCATCGGCAGTGCCCATGACATGCTCCTTCGTCGGCATCACGCAAGGCGTGGACGGCGCGACGGGTGTTCTAGTTCTCTGACGCGGCGTGGAGCCCGCGTGCCGACTTCACAAGCACGCGCGATGCCAGGTCCCGCCTGCCGGATTCACACCGAATTCGCATGGCCGGATCGGGCCATCGCGCAAACCGTTGTTACCGGCGCGGGATCACGCGCAAGCGTTTCGCGATCGCTCGAACGGTCGAGTCTAGAGCTCGATGATCAGACCTTCGCGGGCGGCCTCGCAGCTCGCGAAGAGCTCGCGAGCGCGGCGCTCCTTGTCGGCGACTGCGACATCGTTCTGCGTCGGATCGTGGTGGTAGAGCACGAGCTTCTTCGCGCCGGCCGTCTTCGCGAGCTTCACGGCCTCGTCGAACGTGCTGTGGCCCCAGCCGAGCTTCGGCATGCCGCCGTTGGTGCCCGCATACTCTTCGGGGGTGTACTGCGAGTCGTACACGAGGACGTCGACGCCCTTCGCGAGCTTGAGGAGCTGCGGGTCGACGACGGCGTAGTGCTCGGTGTCGGTCGCATACATGACGGAGTGGCCGCCGTGGTCCACGCGGTACGCCCAGACGCCATTCGGGTGGTTGCCGCGGGCGGTGGTGATGATCGCCTCGGTGCCGTCCCCCGCGTCGAGATCGAGGGGCTGGCCCTCGATCACGTCGTGGAAGTGCATCTTCGCGCCCATCTCGCTGAGGTGGACGGGGAAGCTCGGGTGGTCCATCTGGCCGGCGAGCGTCTCCTCCAGCGTGCGCGACACGTTGTTGCCTCCGTAGAGGTGGATGACGTTGCCGGGCACGAACGCCGGATCGAAGAACGGGAAGCCCTGGATGTGGTCCCAGTGCACGTGGCTGAAGAAGAGGTGCGCCGTGATCGGCATGCTCTTCAACAACGATTTGCCCAGGAGGCGTAGCCCGGTGCCGCCATCGAACACGAGGAGGAGCTTGCCCGCTCGGACCTCGACGCAGCTCGTGTTGCCGCCGACGGTGGCGGTCTCCGGTCCTGGCGTGGGGATGCTGCCCCGGACGCCCCAAAAGGTGATCCGCATCGCCGCTCCTCGGTTCCGAATAGGACCTTTGCAAGGGGGGCGTCAAGGGCGCTCGCCCCCCGCGGGTGCTTTCGCTATGTAGACTGGGTCGTGGACCCCTCCGCCTTCGCCGTGTGCGTGCTCGGCTGCCGCGCCGACAGCGTGACCCTCGCGCGCCGCGTCAGAGCGGGGTCCGAAGCCTTTCGGGCGCGTGGCGCGAACCTTGCGGTGGCCTGCGGAGGCCGCGCGTGGCGGGGGCTCGTCGAGGCGGATGCCATCGCGGAGGGGCTCGTCGCGCAGGGGGTCCCCGCGGCGTCGGTGGTGCGTGAGCGGTGCTCGCTCGACACGCGCGACAACGCGCGCTTCACCGCCGCGCTGCTCGCCCGGCGCGGCCTCGCCGACGTGCTCGTCGTGACCTGCTCCTGGCACCTGCCCCGGGCGGAACGCCTGTTCCGCCTCGCCGGGCTGCGGGTCGAGGGCCTCGGGGTCGATCCGCCGGGGCCTTCCCTGCGACGCCGCGCATACTGGGAGGTCCGGGAGCGCCTGTCGTCGTGGAACGACGCCCGCCGGCCGATGTGGATCGTGTGATGATGCGCGCGGTGAGGCGCGGGCTCTGCATCGGGCTGTTGGTGCTGGCGGCAGGGTGCCCGAGGCCCTCGCCCACCACCGACGCCGGGGCCGCGGCCGGCGAGGCTGGTGCCGTCGCGCCGAGCGGCGCCTTCGATGCGCTCGCGGTGGCGCGGGCCGAGGATGCCCGCCGCGCGAGGGACGTGCCGCCCGAGATCCGCACCAGCCACGACGTCGCGGCGCGTCGCCGGAGCGCACGTGCGCTCGCGCGCATCGCCGACGCCGCGAGCCTCGAAGGGCTCACCGCCCACCTCGCCGACGGCGATCCCGAGACCATGACCTGGGCCGCGTACGGCCTCGGTTACGCGTGCAAAGGGCACGAGGACGCACACGTGAAGATGCTCGCGGCGCGCAGCGCGAGCCTCGGCGCCGCCGAAGGAAAAACCGAGCGTGCCGCGAGCGCGGTTCGGGGCGTCCCCGAGCTCGATGCGCGCACTGCGGTGGCCCGCGCGCTCGGCCGGTGCGGCGGCACGCTGGCCGAGCTGGCGCTCCTCTCGCTGCTGAAGGCGGGCGGCGCGTGGACCGCGCCGGTGCTGCTGGGGCTCGGCGACCTCGCGACACGCCGCAAGCAGCTCGGCGCGGACTCGATGACCGCGCTCCTCGAGCTCGCGTCGTCCGATCGACCCGGCGCGGACGTGGCGTTCTATGCGCTCTCGCGCGCCGAGCCCGGCGAGGCGTTCGGCCGGCGCATCCTCGAGGTGGCGCACGGCGCGCTCGCCCGCCCGGGTGACGCGCGCATCCTGGCCATCAAGACCCTCGGGCGCGTGGGACGTGATCTCTCGAAGGAGGCGGCGCCCGATCTCGTGCGCGTGGTGCTCGACGCGAAAGGCTTCACGCCCGCGGAGCGCGCGGAGGCCGCCCGCGGGCTGGGCGCGCTCGCCGAGGCCGGGCAGACCGGCGCGACCGAGGCGCTGGGCCGCCTCGCGCCCGAGAAGGACGCGGCCGCGATCCAGGGCCTGCTCGGGCCCGAGTTCGCGGTGCTGCTCACGCTCGTGGGCGCGATCGGCGCCGAGCCCCCGAAGAAGGCCGAGCCCGTGCTGCGCGCGCTCTCGAACCTCGCCTCGCCGTCGGAGCCGAAGATCGGGCTGGCGCGGCGCCTTGCCGAGCTGCGCTGCGCGGCGGCGCTCGGGCTCGCCCGCGGCGTCTTCGATGCCGAGGTCCTGAAGAAGTGCGACGCCGAGACCTCCGAGATCTCGCAGCGCGCGCGCCTGGCGTCGCTCCTGCGTCGACCGCTCACCGGCCAGCGCCGCGCCGTGTTCCGCGCCTTCGCGAGGAGCGAGCACCTGCGCATCCGCGAGGCGGCGGTCGAGGCCATCGCGCAGCATCCCGAGCTCGGTGATGCCGCCGCGGCCATCCTCTCCGAGGCGCTCGCGTCGAAGAAGGGCGGCCTCGTCGCGACGGCCGCGGAGGTGATCGACGGCCACCCCGACCGCGCGATGGTGCTCGCCGACAGCGAGAAGCGCGCGGCGCTGGATCTGCGCGCGCCGCCGCCCTCCGCCGACCCCGCGCAGGAGCTCTCGAAGGACGTGGCAAAGGCGCTCACCGGCGCGCTCGCCGAGAAGTGGCCGGAGGATCGCTTCGAGACCCGCATCGGGCTCATCGAGGCGGCCGCGGCGGTGCGGCATCCGCAAGCGAAGGCGGTGGCGGCGGCGGCCTGCAGCGATCCCAACGTGGTGGTGCGAGAGCGCGCGCAGAAGGCGCTGCGGACGCTCGGCGAGAAGGTCACGGCCTGCGATTCGCCAGACCCGCAGGCCGCGTCGGCGGCGGAGATCGGCAAGACGCCGACGGCACCGCAGAAGGTCGTCTTCACGTTCGACTCCGAGCTGGCCGGCGCGTTCGCGATCACGCTGGAGCCGGAGCTCTCGCCGATCACGGCCGCGCGCCTCGCGGCGCTCGTGAAGTCGGGCTTCTTCAAGGGCATCGTGGTGCACCGGGTGGCGCCGGGCTTCGTGGTGCAGTTCGGCGATCCCGACGGCGATGGCTACGGCGGCTCGGGCACGTCGGTCCGCTGCGAGACCTCGCCCGCGCCGTTCGCGGAGCTCGACGTGGGGATGGCGCTGGCCGGCCGCGACACGGGCTCGAGCCAGATCTTCGTGACGCTCTCGCGCACCCCCCACCTCGACGGCGAGTACACGCGCGTGGGGCGCGCCGAGGGCGCGTGGTCCTCGGTCGCGCAGGGCGATGTCATCGCCGACGCGAAGCTCGTCGAATAGCGAACGCGCGATTGCTGTAGCCTGGTGCCACGATGCTGCTCGCCATCGACGTCGGGAACACCAACATCGTCTACGGCCTCTTCGACGGGGCCAGGCTGGTCCACCAGTTTCGCGTGGAGAGCAGTCGCGGGCGCACCGCCGACGAGTACGCCGTCATCCTCCGCCAGCTCATCGAGATGCGCGACGTCGAGGCCGACGACGTCAAGGCCGCGATCGTCGCGAGCGTCGTCCCGGCGCTCACCGAGCCGATGCTGGAGCTGGTGCGCCGCGCGTTCGGGCTGGAGGCGCTCGTGGTGGGTCCCGGCATCCGTACCGGCATGGCGATCCTCTACGAGAATCCGCGCGAGGTCGGCGCCGATCGCATCGTCAACGGCGTCGCGGCGTACGAGCGCTTCCACTCCGGGCTGGTGGTCGTCGATTTCGGCACCGCCACCACGTTCGACTGCGTCTCGCCCAAGGGCGAGTACCTCGGCGGCGTGATCGCGCCCGGCATCCAGATCAGCGCCGATGCTCTGTTCGCGCGGGCCGCGAAGCTGCCGCGCGTCGAGATCGCGAAGCCGCCGCGCGTGATGGGGCGCAACACGCAGCACTCCATGCAGTCGGGCATCGTCTACGGGTACGTCGCGCTCGTGGACGGCCTCGTCGATCGCCTGCTCGAGGAGCTCCAGTTTCCTTGCGCCGTCGTGGCGACGGGCGGCCTCGCGCGCCTCATCGCGCCGCTCTCGCGAACCATCCAGGACGTCGACGACGACCTCACGCTCACCGGCCTGCGCATTCTCTACGAACGCAATCTGCCATGAACGTTCGGCCGGCGGTGGCCCTCGGCGGCTGCGCCATCGTGCTCCTGCTCGCCATCGTGATCGGCGCGAGCTTCGGGACGGACCCGGTCTCGCTGACGACCGCGCTGACCGACGCGTCGTCGCACGATCACGACATCGTCTTCGCGGTGCGCCTGCCACGCGTGCTGCTGGCCGCCCTTGCCGGCGCGGGGCTCTCGGTGGTGGGCGTCGCGCTCCAGGCGCTGCTCCGCAATCCGCTCGCCGAGCCGTTCGTGCTGGGCGTGTCGGGGGGCTCGGCGTTCGGCGCGACGATCGCGATCCTCCTGGGTCTCACGGGAGCCACCGTGCTCGGGGCTTCGCTGGTGCCGCTCGCGGCGTTCGCGGGCGGCCTCGGCGCGACGGTGCTCGTGCATGCGTTCGCGGCCGCGTCGCGCGAGTCGCGAGGGACGAGCGTGCTGCTCTCGGGGATCGTGGTGAACTCGATCGCGTCGGCGGCGATCACGTTCGTGAAGACGCTCGTCGTGCCGGCCAAGGCGCAGGAGCTGCTCTTCTGGTTGATGGGCTTTCTCGACGTGCCCTCGCCGGCGTCGCTCGCGATGCTCGCCGTCTACGGCGCGCTCGGTACGGGCCTCCTCTTGTACGACGCCGCGCGCCTCAACGTGCTCTCGCTCGGTGACGACGCGGCCGCGCATCTCGGCGTCCGCGTGCGCGCGGTGGAGCTGCGCACGATGCTCGCGAGCTCGCTGGTGGTGGGCGCGATCGTGAGCGTGACGGGCCTCATCGGGTTCGTGGGGCTGATCGTGCCGCACGCGCTGCGCCGCGTGCTGGGGCCGGATACGCGCATCCTGATGCCGGCGTCGCTCTTCCTGGGTGGGGCGACGCTCGTGCTGTGCGATCTCGTGAGCCGCGGCGCGTTCCGCTTCTTCCACACCGAGGTCCCGGTGGGCGCGGTCACCGCGCTGATCGGCGGCCCGCTGTTCCTGGTGCTCCTGGTCCGCCGCCGCGGCCTCGCGGGCTGACGTCGTGGGGATCTTGGAACTGCGCGCGCGCCGCGGACGTTCTGGACGGCGTTGCCCACCGCGCCCTCATCGTGGCGGTGGGGGCGGTCAGCGAAGACAAGCCGACCCGCGAACCCGCCGCCCCCACGACGCCCCGAGCCGCCGCTACTTGGCTTCCGCCGCGGCGGAGAGAGCCTGCTGCTGCTGCTGGAGCATCTGCGCGATGGCGCGCGAGCGCTCGATCGCGAACTGCTTCACTTCCTTGTTCGGCGACGTGGCGAGCTTGTTGAGGAGGGCCGTGAGCTTGGCCATGTCCTTCGCCTGGAAGAGCGCCTCGAAGTAGTTGTGAGCGATGCGTGCATCCTGCAGCATCAGCGCCTCCTGGGGCGCGAGGAGCTTCACGACCTCGTCGATCTTGCCGGCCTGCCCGTAGAGCGCCGAGAGGACGATGAGCGGGATGGGATCGTTCGGCGAGCGATCGACGCCCTTCTTCGCGTAGGCGATCGCCTTGTCGCGCGTGGCCTCTTCGCTGGCGTAGAAGCCCTGGAGCGCGACGTACGGCGCCGCGGTCTTCGCGTTCACGGGCGCCTGCGCGAGCTCCTCGATGGCCGCGAGCGCCTTCTCCTCGCTCTCCGACTCGCGGATGAAGTTGAAGAGGTAGGCCCACGCATCGACGTTGCCGGGCTGGATCTGGATCGCGCGCTCGGTCGATTCGCGCTCGAGCTTCGGATCCTTCTTCGCGTGCGCGAGCTTCGCGAGGTGGAGGCTCGGGTACGGGTTGTCCTTCATCAGGTTCTGGGCGCCCTTGAGCGTGCCCTCGGCCTTGTCGTGCTTGTCCTGCGCGAGCTGCGCGACGCCGAGCGCGAGCCAGTCCTGGCCGTCACCGCCGCGCGCGACCACCTTGGAGAGGACCTGCTCGGCCTTCTCGTGGCGCTGATACTTCATCAGCTCCTGGGCGAAGATGCGGCCGCGATCGAGGTCGTCCTGGCTGTCGACCCAGTGCTTCTCGAGGCCGGAGAGGAGATCCTCGAGGCCGATCGCGATCGGGCGACCCGACTCGTCCTGCACCTGCACCGCGGGGCCGTTGAAGCCGAGGAGCTTCCACACCTGCTCCATGGTGATCTTCACCGGGCCGTCGACGACCTCCTTCTCGGTCGGCGCGCCGTTCGGGCCGAGCGGGATGAGGACCATCGCGTTGGCGGGAACGCCGTTCGGGAACGACTGGATCGGCGCGAGGATCGCGGCGCCGCCCTGCATCGTGATGGCGGCGTTGTCGGGGCCGGGGGGGAGGGGAGGGCCGGAGAGATCGGGAGCGTTCGGACGCGGGGGCGCGGAGGTGGTCTGGCTCATTGCGGGGCGCGGACGCTAGCACTGGCCTTGGGCTCGGGAAAGGCCCAGCGAGCGCTCAGGAGGAGGCGGCGCCCAGGGATGGGGTAGTCGTACAGATCGCCGATGGCGTAGGGGTCGGTCCCGCCGCCGAGGACCGGGTAGCGCGCGGCCCGGAGGTCGAGCAGATTGCGGACGTCGAGCGCGAGCGAGAGCCCTGGGGCGCCGGGGACCGCGAGGCGGGCGCCGGCCGCGTGCAGGACGCGCGTGGGCACCACGATCGAGCCGATGCTGTCGTTCTGGATCCCGGCGACGACGTCCACGCCGTAGCGCAGCCGGACGGGGCCGAGCGTGTAGGCGAGATCCCCGACGACGTCGTGCGTCGGACGACCGGGCAGGGCCGGCCGCTCGCAGGTGCCCTGCGCGACGCGGCACTCCGCCTCGTTGGCGGTGGCGAGCGCCGTGTGCGAAAGGCGGAGCTCGATGCCGTACGCCGCCGCGTCGAGCGCGGCCTCGGTGCCGAGGAGCCGTGCGCGGCCGATGTTCTCGGCGCGGGCGCGGGCATTCGCGCCGCGCGGGATGAACACGATGAGGTCCTCGGCCCACGTCGCGAACGCCGCGAGCTCGAGCCGGACGCGCAGGACGCCGCCGAGCTTCGTCGCGTACGAGCCGCCGGCGTCGAGCGTGGTGGCCGATTCCGGCCGCAGCCCGGCGTTGCCGAGGAAGATGCCGTGATCGCCGTAGCGCTCCACGAACGACGCGGGCCGCGCGAGCAACCCTCCGTGCGTGGCGAGCGTCACCGCGCCGAGCGCGAGCTCGCCGCCGACGTTGCCGGTGGGCCGCGTGTCGTTCGTGGCGATGCCGTCGTCGGCGCTGTCGAACCACGCGTCGCCGCGGGCGCTCGCGGCGAGCGTGAGACGCGGAACGGGGCGGTAGGTGGCGTCGATGCCGAGGCCGGCGTTGGTGCGGCGCGCGTCGGGCGGCTGCGTGCTGCCGATCCACAGTCCTGGAGCGAAGCGCTCGCCGCTCGCGTCGATGCGCGCCTCGAAAGTGGTGTTCTCGCTGGGCCGCCCCTTCCAGCCGAGGCTCCCGCCGGCGGCGATGATGGCGTCGGCGGTCTCGCTCGGGCTGAGGAGGCGCGCGCTCTCGCGCGGGTCGCCGTGGATGCTCAGGCCGTCGCGCCGCGCCCACGTTCGCACCGAAGCAGCGCCCGAACCGGCGGGCAGCGAGAGCTCGAGCGCGCCGAGGAGGCGATTCGAATCGAGGCGCTGCAAGCGCGTGGGCACGCTGATGGTGCCGGGCAGCCGCTGGCGGCGGACCTGCGCGAGGGTGGTGATGGCCAGCGCGCCGGTCGTGCCTGGCGCGAGCCGGACCGGGATCGCGATCGCCGCGAGGCCGCTCGCCGCCGCGTGGCCCGCGTTCTCGCGGGTCGCGAGGACCTCGCGCCCGACCTGCGCGCTCGCGGCGTTGTCGACGTACGAGAAGTCGTCATCGGAGCGCGAGGCGCTGAAGCCGGTGGCGATGCGGACGCCGTCGGGATCGCCGCTCACGTCGCCCACGCGCATGCGCCGCGAGCCATAAGCGCCCGCCGCGACGTACACCTCGGTGCCGATCGGCGTGCGCGCCGACGGGGTATCGAGCACGAGGGTGCCGCCGAGCGAGCCGCGACCGAGCGCGGCCGGCGCGAAGGACCGAAACACGCGCGCGCTCGAGCCCGGCCACAGCGGAAGCGTGGCGAGATCGAGGGTGGGGTCGGCGCCGCCGCTGAGCGGCACCCCGCCGAGGTAGATCGCGACCTGCGTGGAGCTCGTGCCGCGGATGGACAGCGTGGCGAACGAGTCGTCCGCGCCGAGGCGGCGCACGTGCACGCCGGGCATCGGCTCGATCAAGCTCGCGGCGTCGGTGATCTCGCGCGGGCTGTCCTCGACGCGCGCGCGTGAGACGAACCCGCCGGCCTGCGGGGCGCGGACCACCACCTCGTCGGGCTCGTCGGCGCGCGCCGGGCGGGCGCTCGTCGCGATGAGCGCGACCGCGACCGCGAGCGCTTCGAGAATCTCGCGCATTTCGCGGCGCATTTCCCGTTCGCTCTACCATGCGGCGGTTCCTCCCGTCCTCCATGGGCGAGCCCGTTCTTTCCCGCTAAGCTTCCATCCATGTCCTTTGCGTACGTCCTGATCGCCATCCTGGGGCTCGCCGTCCTGATGGTGGTCCACGAGAGCGGGCACTACTTCGCGGCCCGTCGCTTCGGCATGCGCGTGACGAAGTTCTCGATCGGCTTCGGCCCGACGCTCTGGAAGCACCGCCCCAAGGGCAGCCCGACCACGTTCCAGATCGCGATCATCCCGTTCCTCGCGTACGTGCAGATCGCGGGCATGAACCCCTACGAGGACTCGGATCCCAAGGACCCCGAGAGCTACGCGAACGCCTCGCTGTGGGCGCGCATCGTCACCATCGCGGCGGGTCCGATCGCGAACTACCTGTTCGCGTCGGTGCTCATGTTCTTCGGGTTCATGCTCGGCGGTAACGCCGTCGTCGACGAGACGAGCATGCGCGTGCACGTCGGCCCCAACGGCCCGGCGGCGCAGGCCGGCATCATCGACGGCGATCGCATCCTCACCGTCAATGGCGACGCGGTGAAGGACTGGGACATGCTGAAGAAGCAGATCGGCGCGCATCCCGGCGACAAGATCGACATCTTCGTCGAACGCACGAAGGGCGAGACCAAGGAGCAGCTGCACTTCCTCACCACGCCGATGGGCGAGGGCGAAACGAAGGGGAAGATCCTCGTCGGCCCTCCCTACAAGATCGAGCCGGTGACGATCGGCCAGGCCGCGCTCCTCTCCGTGAAGGAGCCCCCGAAGGTCGTCTACAACCTCGTGACCGGCCTCGCGCGCATGATCGCGGGCAAGGAGAAGCCGGAGCTCAGCGGTCCGGTGGGCATCGTGAAGGAGGTGAAGAAGTCCGCGGAGGACGGCCCGCACACGTACCTGAAGCTGCTCGGCCTCCTCAGCGCGTACCTCGGCGGCTTCAACCTGCTGCCGTTCCCCGCGCTCGACGGGGGGCGCCTGCTCTTCCTCGGCTTCGAGGCCGCCTCACGGCGCCGCGCGGACGCGAAGATCGAGGCGAAGGTGCACGCCATCGGCCTCTTGATGTTCCTGACGCTGATCGCCTTCGTGACCTACACCGAGGTGATCCCGAAGGCGAAGTCGTCCGAGGTCGCGAAGTAGCGAGCCCGCGGGGTCAGCGGCAGAAGAACGTGAGGTCGGCGCCCGGCGACACGGGCGCCAGCACCGTGAGGGCCTGCGAGGCGGTCGGAGTCGACATCAGGCGGGCCGTGTCGCTCGGCATGCTGAAGCGCGAAGGGAACACGGCGGTCTGCTCGAGGCCGTCGAGCTCGAAGGTGATGAACGTGGTCGAGCCGCGCATGACGCTCACCAGGCGGCGCTCTTCCATGCGGTGCGGCGTGCCGTAGAACACGCGGAAGTCCTGGTAGCGCTCGTCGACCTTGGGGCGGGTGACGAAGATGCGATGTCCGTCCGCGGTGGTCGCGTCGTACTCGGCGACGATGTCGCCGGGCAGGTTGCGAAGCTCGAAGGAGGCCACGACGTCACTGCCGACGAGCGTGAGGGTGTCGCCCTCCTTGCCGACCTCGAACGACTTCTTGTCGGTGAGCGCGCCGCGGTAGACGCCCATCCTGGTGGCGGCGCCGTTGGCGCGCTCGACCTGGAGCACGAAGGGCGCCGTGTCCGTGACGGTGGCGGTGATCGACTCGCCGCCCGCGGCGCCGCCGGTCGACCCGCTGCCGTTGACCTCCTTCCGCTGGAGGACGTTCCCTTGCGAGACGAACGCGCGGTACGTCGGGTCGCCGTCGTCGAGCACGTACACGGTCCCATCGGCGTGACGTCCGGCCCCGAGGATGTTCCCGAGCGTGATGGGCTTCGTGCTCGCCGCGAGCGGCGAACAGGCGCTGAGCGCCCCGGCGCTGCCGGCGCTCCCGGTGCTCCCGGGCGCGCTTCCCATGGTCGCCGACCCGCTACAGCCCGCGATCACCAACGTCAGCCCAAGCGCAACGCTTCGCATCCCCCGAGTATACTGCCCCGGCGCGGCGTCGCCATTCCCTCGCGTAGCTACTTCTTCATCTTCGCGGCCATCTGCTCGCCCAGCTGCGCCGAGCGGTTCGTCGCGGCCTCGACCGCGTCGATCAGCGTCCGCCGCATGCCGCCGCTCTCCAGCGTGTGCAGGCCTGCGATGGCCGTGCCGCCCGGGCTCGTGACCATGTCCTTCAGCCGGCCCGGATGCTCGCCGGTCTCGAGCAGCAGCTTCGCCGAGCCGTAGACCGTCTGCGCCGCGAGCAGCAGCGCGGTGTCGCGATGGAGTCCGACCTTCACGCCGCCGTCGGCCATTGCCTCGATCATCAGCATGATGTACGCGGGCCCGCTCCCCGACAAACCCGTCACCGCGTCGAGCAGCGACTCGTCGAGCGTCACCACGCGGCCCACCGCGGTGAACAGCGCGCGAGCCACCTCGAGGTCTTCCTCCGTGGCGTGCGTGCCGGGCGCGATCGCCGTGGCCCCCGCCATGACCGTGGCGGGCGTGTTCGGCATCGTCCGCACGACGTGCGTGCCCTCGGGCAGGCGCGACTCGAGCGCCGAGACCGGCACCCCCGCTGCCACCGAGATGACGAGCTGCGTGCTCTTCACGTCGCCGCCGATCAGGGTCAGAACCTTGTCGATGACCTGCGGCTTCACGCTGAGCACCACCACGTCGCTCACGTTCACGAGCTCGTGGTTGTCCTGCGTGGTGCGGATGCCGTGCTCTTCCTTCAGCTGCGCGAGGCGCTCCGGCTTCACGTCGCTGACGATGATTCCCTCGGGCGGCACCACCTTCGCGTGCAGCAGCCCCTTCACGAGAGCGGCCGCCATGTTGCCGGCGCCGATGAACCCGAGCGTCTTGTTGTTCATGGTGAATTCAGTCGGCGACCATGGGGAACGCGGCAGGCGCGAGGACCTCCGCGATCCAGTCCTCGATCGCGTGGCGAGACTTGTTGCCGTCCTCGCCGAGGTCGATGGCGACGCGATCGTGCCGCGCCCGGAGGAGCGCGCGGCGCGCGAGCGAGGGATCCTCGTAGAGGCCGGCCGCCCAGGCGATGCCGAGGACAGCGTGCTTGTCGTCGTTACCGAGCTGCGGATAGCGCTTTGCGAGCGTGACGCGCGCGCCGGCGCCGACCTGCGCGAGCGCCTCCTCGCGATAGCGCCGGGGGAGCATCAGCTGGCCGGCCTTCGCCGCGAGGGTGATGCCGTGCCCGGGCATGCGGTCGGAGAGGACGAACCGTACCGCGTCGACGGCGGCGAGCCCGGCGATCCGTCGCGTGTCGATGCGCGCCACGGCCTCGTTGCGCATGACCTCGAGGTCCATCGCGGGCACCGAGAGCTTGTTCGCGAGCACCCGCACGACGTGCTCCTCGCGGGGGTCGATCTGGTCCCACGCGGCGGCGAGCCAGGCGCCCCGCAGCAGCGCCTTCGCGACCGCGGGATCGATGTCGCCGTACACGTCGAGCTGCTCGACGGGCACCGGAGGCTCGGCGTAGAGCGCCTGCGCGTCGGCGTCGGGGAGGCCCAGCGACGCGACGAGGCTCGCGATGGTGCGCTGCTCCTCGGGATCGAGGGTCCCGTCGGCGACGTAAACGCCGCGCAGGACGCGCACCGCGAGGGTGCCGAGGCGCTTCACGCGCTGCACTTCCTTCTCGCTGGGCGTCGAGGAGAAGAGCGAGCGGAGCCCGCGCGCGCCGGCCTCGAGCGTGACCTTCTCGCGGATCACCTCGGCCATCGGCATCCACGTCGGCGGCGCGATGGGCGCCACCGCCCGCGTGAGCTCGACCACCCAGTTGTCGAACTCGGTGACCATCGTGTTCAGCCGATGACCGGCGAGCACCGCGGCGTAGGCCTCGCCGCGTCGCTTGCCGAGGCCGTCGAGCACGTCGGTGCCGGCGCCGCAGGAGAGGCCGAAGATGGCGTCCTCCGCCAGCGTGCTCACGAGGCGCGCGAGAACGAGCGTCTTGCCGTCGGGGGCCAAGGCGTACGCATCCATCGTCATGCGAGCACGCTACCAGGGTAGGCAGTCCGCAGGGAAGTTGGCCCTCGCGCCGCGTTTCCTGGAGGGTGGCGCGGCAATGCGAATCGCCTCCCTCATCGGGCCGGTCATCACGCTCGCCACCATCGTCGCCTTCGGATGCGGCATCGAGCAGCTTTCGCAGGGCGGGAGCAGCACCGCGGCGACGGAGGCCGGCGTGGCCGACGGCGGGGACGGTGGCGTCCTCGGCGCGGGCTGCGGCATCGAGAGCGGCTCCGGTCAGCAGCTGTGCGTCGCCACCTCGCTGTGCCCGAACGTGGTCGTCGACACCGAGGCGATGCCCCACTGCGGCTTTCGCATCAAGGGCAGCTCGTCGGAGCTGGTCTGCGGCTGCGGCGACGCGGTGTGCTCGATGGGCGCATTCACGACCTGTACGCAGGCGGCGGCGCTCCTCAAGTCGCAGAGCGAAGGCGCGGTCTGCGCGCAGGTGGGCGAGGGCCGTTGCTTCACCGGGACCCCCAGCAAGAGCACGTCGAGCAGCGGTTCGACGTGCGATCGCTCGTGCCTCCAGGAGTGCGGCTCCGGGGCCGGCTGCGCCTCGATCTGCGGCTGCTGACAAGGCGAGGCGGATGGCGCGGACTGCCGCATCAATCCATGCGCCTCCGACTGCTACAGTCCAACCCGGGTGAGCGAGACGACGACCTACGATTGGCTGGCAGGCGGCGGTGAGATGGGTCGCCTCGTGCGCGCGCACGACTGGTCACTCTCTCCGCTCGGACAGCCCAGCACCTGGCCCCAGAGCCTGAAGAC
>JAYTHX010000097.1:0-17789 GCA_043732195.1 Polyangiaceae bacterium | reverse complement strand
CGAGGAGCGGGTGCGTGTCCTCGTCCTCGCGGCCGCGTCGCTTCTTGAGGCCGAGCAGCGCCGCCGCGTCGGTGGCGTCTTTCAGCGGCGCGAGCGCGGCCTGCGCGAGGAGCTTCGCCTGGCGGCCCGCGAGGTCGACGCGCTTCGCCGCGGCCTCGAGCTCCGCGCGCACCGCGTCGGCCTCGTCGCCCGTGGCCGGCTCCGCGATGAAGATGCCTCGCCACGTCGCGAACGCCTTCCGCAGCTGCTCGAGCGCCGGTCCGACGGCCGCGTAGGTCTCGTCGGCGAGCATGCGCTTCGCGTAGGTGGAGGCGAGGCGCTTCTCGAAATCACCCCAGAACGCCTCGAATTCCTCGGTCCCCACCCGGCGCAGCGGGACGATCTTCAGCTTGTAGTAGAGCGCCTCGAGCAGCGGCGCGCGCGGACCGCCCGAGAACGTGATCGCGGCGTGGAGGTGCTCGAGCGCGTCGACCACGGCGCCCTGCACGCCGCGCGCGTGATCACCCTTGACCGGCTCGAGCTCGGGGAGCCGCAGCGCGCGGGTGAGCAGATCGGCGGGGACCGACTCGCTCGCGGTGGTGAGGCGTCGCCGGGCCGCCTCGATCCACGTCTTCTCCTCGACGAGGCTGCCCGCAAACGCGAGCTCCGCGGCTGCGGCCTCGATGCGCGGCGCGAGCTGCAGCGCCTGGGCAACCATCTCGAACGCCTCGATCAGCGACGTGGTCATGGCGCGACCGCCATACCACGATCGGCTGGGAGCGGGAGGCGGTCGGTCAGAACGACTTGAGGTCGCTGATGAGGCGCTTCGAGATCACGATGCGCTGGATATGGCCCGTGCCCTCGAAGATGTCGTAGACCTTGATGTCGCGGAACCACTTCTCGAGGAGCTGGTGCTCGCGGGCGATCGAGCCCTCCGCGCCGCAGATCTCGATGGCCTCGATGCACGCGCGGATCGCGGCCTGGCCCGCCATGGCCTTCGACATGCTGGCCTCCTTCGCGTTGGCGAGGCCGGTGTCCGCCATCCACGATGCGCGCCACACGAGCGAGCGCGCGGCCTCGAGGCCGCGGCCCATGCGCGCGAGGCGCTCGACGATCGCCGCGTAGCGCGGGATGGGACGACCGAGGACGTAGTTGTCCTTCACGAACTCGCACGCGTACTCGTACGCGGCGCGGCCGATGCCGCACGCCATCGCGGCGACGAGCGGGCGCGTGTTGTCGAAGGTCTTCATGGCGGTCATGAAGCCCTCCTTCGACTGGTACTTCTCCTCGCCGCCGAGGAGGTTCTCCTCGGGCACGCGGCAGTCTTCCAGCACGAGCTCTGCGGTCTCGCTCGCGCGGAGGCCCATCTTCTCCTCGATGCGGCCGACGCTGAAGCCGGGCGTGCCCTTCTCCACCACGAACGCTCGATGGCCGGCGCGCCCGAGCGCGGGGTCGACGGTGGCGAAGATGACCGTCCACACCGCGCGCGCGCCGTTCGTGATGTAGCACTTGCGACCGTTGAGGACCCAGTGGCGGCCGTCCTTGCGGCAGCTCGCGCGGATGCCCGACACGTCGCTGCCGGCGTTCGGCTCGGTGAGGCCGTACGCGCCCCACTTGAGCGGACCGGAGTCGAAGTCCTGGAACATGCCGAAGAAGCGCTTCTTCTGCTCGGGCGTCCCCGAGCTGCGCACGGGCGGACCGCCGAGGCCGGGGCCGGGAAGGCAGAGGAGGAGGCCGGCATCCCCCCACGCGATCTCCTCGGACGCGAGCGCGCTGAAGAGGTTCGAGCCAGTGGAGCCGCGGCGCTTCTCGGCGTCCTTCTTCTCCTCTTCCGTCTCGTCGCCGACGCCGGCGCGCATGGCGTTCGAGCCCATGCTCGTGGCCATGCGCGCCATGTTGCGGAGGAACTCCTCGGGGATGCCGCCGGCGCGGTCCCAGGCCAGCGCCTGCGGGCGGATGACGTTCTTCGCGAGGCCGCGGATGCCTTCGCGCATCTCGAGCTGCTTTTTCCCGAGGGAGAATTCGATGGTCATGGGCTGCTCCTTCAGACGAACGCGTTCTGGGTCTCGGGGGTGGGCAGCACGAGGCCGGGATCGATGGCGACCCCCACGGCCACGGCGCCGGCGAGCTGGTCGGCATGCTCGGCGGTCATCCCGCACAGGCCGAGCTGCTTCGCATCGCGCATGAATTTCTCGACCGGGTAGTCGCGCATGAAGCCTGCGCCGCCGTGGAGCTGCACGCCGTCGTCGCCGCAGCGCATCGCCGCCTCGTGCACGAAGGCGATGGCCTGCGCGCTGCGCAGGAGGCACTCCTGCTCGTCGCCCTCGCCCTTGTCGAACGCGTCCCACGCGGCGGCGGCCCGCCAGACGAGGCCGCGGCCCGCGTCGACGTCCATCGCGCGGTCGGCGATGGTGAACGCGATCGCCTGGAAGTGGCCGATGGGCTTGCCGAACGCCTTGCGCGTGTCGACGTAATCGCGCGTGACCTCGAAGGCGGCGCGCGAGAGGCCGACCCCGCGCGCGGCGACCACCACGGCGTGGCGCGCGAAGAAGCGCACGAGCGCGGCGGTGAAGTCGGCGCCGCCGGCGAGGCGGGCGCGGTCGGGGACGGTGACGCCGGCGAGGGCGATGCCGCCGAAGCTCACGGCGTCGAGCCCGAGCGTCTCCTCGCGAGCGAGGATGGTGAGGCCCGCGGCGCCCTTGTCGACGAGGAAGGCGCCGACACCATGCCAGCCCGCCGCCTCGTCGACCTGCGCGAACACGACGAAGTGATCCGCGCGATCGGCGTTGACGACGTAGGCCTTGGCGCCGTCGAGCGTCCAGGCGTCGCCGGTCTTCTTCGCGGTGGTGACGAAGCCCGGACGCTCCCGGTGAGCCTTCGCCTCGCCCCACGCGACCGCGCCGAAGCGATCGTGGCCGCCTTCGCTGGTGAACGGGGCGAGGGCGGCCTGCGCCTGCGCGGTGGTGCCGAGCTCGAGGACCGCGAGCCCGAACGCGCCGGGCCCGCCGAACGCGAACGCCGCCGCGGGATCGCCCCACGCGACCTCCTCCTCGAGAAGGACGCTGGTGGTGAGGCCGAGGCCCGCGCCGCCCACCGCCTCCGGCAGCGCGACGAGGCCGAGCCCCAGCTCGAACGCCGTCTTGCGGATGGTCTCGGGCACGCCGCGCAGCTTCTCGAGCTCCCGGATGCGGGGCCGGAGCGCGTTCTTCGCGAACTGCGCGACCGACTCCACCATGAGCTTCTGGTCCTCGGTGGGCTCGAAAGAAATCATCGGCGTACCTCTCGCAGAATGCTCTACGTGCGGAGCATCTCGGCGGCAAGGCGCAGTGAATGGCGGTTCATGAGACGCGCTGCGGCGCGTCCGGAATATCCTCGCGGCGCGTCGGGTTGCGATGCGGCTCATGCGGTCCTCGACGCTCGCGGCTCTCTCGGTGCTCGTCGCCGGATGCTCGATGGCGATCGCGCCGTTGGGGGCCGATCTCGGCAGCGGGCGCGCGCCGAACGCGTTCTGGCCGCCGCCGCAAGCGAGCGGCGTGACCGAGGACGCGCCCCTCGCCGACGAAGCGCTCGGCGAGGCCGCCGAGCGGCTCGAGCGCATGCTGCGCGGCGCAGGTCATCTCGCGCTGCGCCGCTATCCGATCGGCGCGCGGTACGAGCACGGCTTCGTGCTCACCACGAGGCTCGAGCGGATCCACGGGGACGGGTCGATCGTGGCGTCCTCCGCGCGCTGGTCCGATCTCTACCCAGCGCCCGCGAACCTGCGCTGGCTCGAGGGCGCGGACGCGCCCCGCCTGCCGGGGCCCGGTCGCTACCGTGCTCTGCTCGTCGCGTTCACCGACCTGCCGGTGGTCGCGAAGGACCGCCCGTCCGGCTGGGACTCCGCGACGCTGATGGAGAGCATCGACGCGCCGCCGCCGCTGCCCGCGTCGCGCCGCGTGCGACCGGGCGACCGGGTCGTCTCGTTCGTCTACGAATACCAGTCGACGCGCGCCGACGGCATCGGCCGGCGCCTGGGGCCGCGGTGAGAGCGGCTCACGGGGACGCGGGTGTCTCGACCACCGAGGGCCCCTTCATGGTGGCGCTCCACGTGTTCGAGCCGTGCTGGAAGTAGATGCGGCGTCCGCCGCGGGCGTCGCGCTCGCCGGAGATCGGGTAGCCGAAGCGCATCGTCGAGGTGGACGAGGCTTGTTAGGGTAGGGCAGTGCTTTCGGGCGAGGTGTTCCCCTACCTCGAGGTAGCCCGCCGCCTGGGAGGGCACGCCACCTACGGCCTTCGCTCACCGATTGGCGAAGGACCGCCCATTCGCACGCTCGAGGAGCTGGCCTCGGTGCACGCCGAATCGCTGGCGGAGCTGGTCGGCCCCGTGCACCTCGTGGGGTGGTCGGCGGGCGGGATCATCGCCCACGAGATCGCGCGGCAGCTCGAGGTGCTAGGGCGGCCTGCAAGAACGCTCACGCTCGTCGACCCCTCGTCTCCCGGCGACGACGGCCTTGCCGTTCCCTCCTTCGTCGCGGCGCTGCTCTCGCTCGTCGGCGACCGCAGCCTCGCGCGCGTGGCCGCGGACGCCGACGACGCGGTGAGCGTGGCCGCGGAGTCGCTCGGATGCGACATGACCACCGCTCACCTGCTGCTCGATCGACAGCTCGCGCATCACCGCCTGGTGACCGAGCACGTCCCGTCGCGCATCGGCACGCCCACGCTGGTGATCTCGTGCGCCGCGCGCGACGCGCTCACGCCCTGGATCGCGGTGGCGCCTGCCCGGCCAGAGAGTGTCGCGCAGGATCACTACGCGACCTTGCGCGCCGAGGGGGCCGCCGAGCTTGCCATACGGATCGAGCGTCACCTCGCGGGCGGTTGAGCGGCGGCCAGGCACCCGCTCGCGCGGTCGCCGCGCGCTCCCGGTGCTCGTCGCCGGATGCGTTCAGGACGCGGCTCGAACGGATCCACGATGACGGGTCGATCGATGCGTCGGCGCGCGCGGGTCCGATCTCTCCCCCGATCTCGCGAACCTGCGCTCGTGCGCTCGTGCGCTCGTGCAATCGGGCGACCGGCTCGTCACGTTCGTCGACGAATACGGGTCGATGTGCGCCGACGGCATCGGCCGGGGCCTCGGTCTGCGATGAGCGCCGGTCGCGGGGACGCGGGCGGCTCGCCGTGTTCTGAGCCCCGCGCCCGGGCTGTGAGGCGCCGGAAATGCCGAACAAACGGGCCCTGGAGCCCCTCTCGAAAGTTCCATCTCGCTACGGCTTGACGAATCTGGGCCGCCCTCGTAAGTTCCCGCCCCCTCGCCGCAGCCGCGGCAGATCCCAGCGAGATTTCGAGAAGCCATGTCCTCCACTGCATCCGAAGCGCGCGCATCCGAGAAGGCCGAAAAGGCCCCCGCCGCCACCGTCGCCAACGCCCCCGTTCGGCGCAACGCGAACAAGAGCTTCCAGGCGACCACGGAGCAGGGCGAGCTCGGTCGTGTCTGGTGGGTCGTCGACGCGACCGACAAGCCCCTCGGCCGCCTCGCGAGCGAGGTCGCCACGCGGCTCCGCGGCAAGCACAAGCCCACGTACACCCCGCACGTCGACACCGGTGACTTCGTCATCGTCGTGAACGCCGCGAAGGTGAAGCTCACGGGCAACAAGCTCGACAAGAAGTTCTACAACCGTCACTCCGGCATCCCCGGCGGCTTCAAGGCGACCAGCTACCGCGACCTCATGGAGGACAAGCCCACGTTCCCGGTCGAGAAGGCCGTGAAGGGCATGCTCCCGAAGAACGTCCTCGGTCGCGAGATGTTCACCAAGCTGAAGGTCTACGCGACGCCGGATCATCCGCACGTCGCCCAGAAGCCCACCGCGTTCGAGATCAAGTGAGAGCACAGAGCAAATGACCACCGCCACCACTCGCACCTACGCCACGGGCAAGCGCAAGACCGCCATCGCCCGCGTCTGGCTCTCTGCCGGCTCCGGCAAGGTCACCGTCAACGACAAGCCCGCCGAACAGTACTTCGAGCGCGAAACGTCGATCATGGTGATGAAGCAGGCCCTCGAGCTCATCGAGGCCCTGGACCAGTTCGACGTGTGGGCCACCGTCAAGGGCGGCGGTCACTCGGCGCAGGCCTCGGCGATGCGTCACGGCATCTCGCGCGCGCTCATCGCGCTCGACCCGGAGAAGCGCAGCGTCCTCAAGCGCGCCGGCTTCCTCACGCGCGACGCGCGGAAGAAGGAGCGCAAGAAGTACGGCCAGCCCGGCGCCCGCAAGCGCTTCCAGTACTCGAAGCGCTGACGGAGAAGCTGACCGGGAGCAGCTGACAGCTGACAGTTCCGGACCCGAAAAGGCCGCCACCGAGAGGTGCGCGGCCTTCTTGCGTTTGTTCCTCTCGAAAACTGTCCGCTGTCAGCTTCTCACGGAAACTGGTGGTCGTTCGAGGTCACGATGAAGTCGCTGTACCGCTGGACGACGTCGCGCGGACGGCCGTCGTGCACGGGCCCATCTTGTCGTTGTCGACCTTTGCGCGTCGCCACGCCGGGTTCGATTGCGCATCGAGCTCGTTCTTGTGCAGCAGCCCGAACGTCGAAGGGCGAGGAGAGCGTGTTCAGGCAGCGGATGTAGCCGTCGAGCTTCTCCTGCATCGCCTCGTCGCGTGGTCCTGCGGCGTGCTGGTGCTGGTCGCGGTCGGGGTGGGCGCCGCGGTGCCGGTCTTGCGGCCTTTCAGGAGCTTCTTGCAGCCGAGGGTGCCGGTCGCGGCCCTCAGCGTCAGGGCTCTGCCAGCGCGATCGTTGGCACCCGCATCCGGCGAAGGATAGAGCCCTTCCCGAAGGCACCGGAAGTGATAAGAAAGGGCGTGATTCGCTCTCGTTCTCGTTTCCGCTCCCGCGTCGGCGGCTCCGCCCTAAAGGGCCTGCTCGCGGGCGCCGCGCTGCTCGTCGGTCTCGGCGCGAGCCGCCCGTCGGAGGCGTCGATCGTCGAGCGCATCGTTGCCGTCGTCGGTGAGCGTCCCATCCTGCTCACCGAGCTCCGGCAGCGCGGTCGTCCTCACCTCTGGCGGATCGCGGCGACCACGCCGAGCCCGACGCAGCAGGCGGCGCAAGAGAGCGAGATGTTCCGCGAGCTCCTGAACCGCATCATCGACGAGCGACTCGAGGAGAACGCGGCGGACAAGGCGCACATCACGGTCTCGCCCGAGGAGGTCGACAACGGCATCCGCCAGGTCGCGAGCCAGACGAACCTCCAGCCCAAGGACGTCGTCAACGAGGCGAAGAAGCAGGGGCTGACCGAGCAGGACTACCGCGACGAGATCCGTCGTCAGGTGCTCGAAGGAAAGCTGATCCAGCTGCGCGTCCGCGGCCGCGTTCGCGTGACCGATCAGGACGCGCGCGCGGCGTACGTCCACTGGCAGAAGGACATCGTCCAGCAGAACCCGGTCGACCTGAAGATCATCGTCCTCCAGATCCCGCCCGGCGCGACCGCCGGTACCGCCGCGGCTCGCGAGACGCTCGCGCAGGAGATCGTCCTCCGCGCGCGCCGCGGCGACGACTTCTGCGAGATGGTGAAGCAGTTCAGCCAGGACCCGTCGACGGTGAACACCTGCGGCTCGCGCGGCATGGTCCCGATGAGCGCGCTCTTCCCCGAGCTCCAGCAGGCGGCGACGTCGCTGAAGCCCGGCGAGACGTCGGATCCCATCCCGTTCCGCGACCCGATGGGCAACACCGCGGTGCTCGTCGTGCAGCTCGCGAGCTCGAAGCCCACCATCCCTCCCTTCGACAAGGTGAAGGAGCAGATGATGGAGCGCGCGTTCGGCGAAGCCACGGAGCGCCAGCGCAAGCTGTGGCTCACGGAGCTGCGCCGCGGCGTTTACATCGACGTGCGCTTGTAGTCAGGCGGCTTCATCGCCGCGTTCGGGGAGGGCTTCGCCATCATGGGCCGCCGCGGAGCGTTTCGCACCTTCGACGCGGCGCGCAACCTCCGCTTCGACGCCGCAACGCTCCCCGGGTAGTTCGCTCCAGGGTCTCGGTCCTGGTCTCACGCAGCGAGACGAGACCCATGGATTGGCGGCCCAACCTCTGGTCGTGCGGCGCCGTCAGGGGCGCAGGATCACTGCTCGGTGGTCTTCACGTGGCCGTCGAGGATCTCCGCGAGGCGCGCGACCGCGCGGTTCGCCGAGGCCTTCGACGCGTAGCTCTGGCCGCGGGCGATGACCTCGCCGTTCTTCGCCACGAGGCGGAGCGCGTAGTTGCCATTCGCGGTCTCGAAGACCTGGTAGCTCGCGATGTCCGTTCCGTTCGCGAGCACGGAGGCGATGCCGCCGCGCGCGTTCGTGTTCGACGCGTAGCTCCTGCTCGGACACCTTTCGCGTAAGCGCTCGCTTCAGCCACCCGCCACGCAGCGGGGCCACTACCATCCTTCGTGTGCGCGCAAGTGGTTTATCCTCCCCAGGTTGCCTTCATGTCGGCTGCGAACGAGCCGCGGGTTTCGCGGGTAAATCAGGCAGAAACGCAGTAAACCGCGCCAATGCGTCGCTTCCTCCCCGTCGTCGCCTTTGCCCTCCTCGTGTCTGCCTGCGGAGGCGCCGAGCCGAAGCCGGAGGTCGCCAAGAAGCAGAGCGTGCTCGCCTCGCTCGCCGAACCGAAGGCGAAGAGGGAGCCGCCGCGCGCCGACCCGTCGCTGCTCGCGCGCAGCGTCCTCTTCTCGAACCCCGATCGCGCGATGCCGACCATCAGCCCCGACGGCAAGCACCTCGCGTGGCTCTCGAGCGTCGACGGCGTGCTCAACGTCTGGGTCGCGCCCATCGCGGAGCTCGCGAAGGCGAAGCCGGTCACGCAGGACAAGAAGCGCGGCATCCGCTCGTACCGCTGGGCCTTCACCAACGAGCACATCCTGTACTCGCAGGACAAGGACGGTGACGAGAACTGGCACCTCCACGCCGTCGACCTCAAGACCACCACCGACAAGGACCTCACGCCCGTCGACGGCGCGCAGGCCCGCATCGAGGCCATCAGCTACAAGATCCCCGGCGAGGTGCTGGTCGGCCTCAACGATCGTGACAAGAAGCTCCACGACCTCCACCGCGTGACCATCGCCACCGGCGCGAAGAAGCTCGTGCAGAAGAACGAGGGCTTCGCCTCCTTCTCCGTCGACGACGACTACAAGGTCCGGATTGCGATGCGTCCCGAGAAGGACGGCAGCACCACGATGATGGAGCCCGACGGCAAGGGCGCCTTCAAGGAGCTGTCGAAGATCCCCCTCGCCGACACGCTCGGCACCGAGGTCGCGGGCTTCGACAAGACCGGCAGCAAGGCCTTCATGGTCGACAGCCGGGACGGAGACACCTCGGCGTTCGTCGAGCTCGATCTCGCGACCAAGAAGACGAAGGTGATCCTCACCGACGGCCAGGCCGACGTGAACGACATCATCCAGCACCCGACCGACCGCCGCGTGCAGGCCGTGCTCGCGAGCTACGATCACCTGCGCTGGCACATCGTCGACCCAGCGATCCGCCCCGACCTCGAGGCCATCCAGGCCGCCGCCCCCGGCGACATCCATCTCCTCAGCCGCACGCTCGACGACGCGAAGTGGATCGTCTCCTCGGTGGTCAGCAACGCGCCGATGAAGTTCTGGATCTACGACCGCGCGAAGAAGAAGCTCGACTACCTGTTCGCCAACGTGAAGGCGCTCGAGGACGTTAAGCTCGCGAAGACCCAGCCGGTCGTCATCAAGTCGCGCGACGGGCTCGATCTCGTCAGCTACCTCACGCTGCCTGCGAGCGCCGACACCGACGGCGACGGCAAGATCGACGCGGGCAAGGGCCCGGTCCCGATGGTGCTCACCGTCCACGGCGGCCCGTGGGCGCGGGACGACTACCGCCTCGACACCCGCCACCAGTGGCTCTCCTCGCGCGGCTACGCGGTGCTGAGCGTGAACTACCGCGGCTCCACGGGCTTCGGGAAGAAGTTCATCAACGCCGCCGACAAGCAGTGGTCTGCCAAGATGCACGAGGACCTCCTCGACGCGGTGAACTGGGCGGTGGGCCAGAAGATCGCCGAGCCGAGCAAGGTGGCGATCTGGGGCGGCAGCTACGGCGGCTACTCCGCGCTGGTCGGTCTCACGTTCACGCCCGACACCTTCGCGTGCGGCGTCGACATCGTCGGCCCGTCGAACCTGGTGACGCTCCTCAACTCCATCCCGCCCTACTGGGAGTCGGAGGTCGAGCAGTTCACGCGGCGCATCGGCGACCACCGCACCGAGGAGGGAAAGAAGTTCCTCCTCTCGATCTCGCCGATCTCCAAGGCCGATCAGATCAAGAAGCCGCTCCTCATCGGCCAGGGCGCGAACGATCCGCGCGTGAAGCAGGCGGAGAGCGACCAGATCGTGAAGGCGATGCAGGCCAAGAGCATCCCCGTCACGTACGTGCTCTACCCCGACGAGGGCCACGGCTTCGCGCGACCGGAGAACTGGAAGTCGTTCAACGCGGTCACGGAGATCTTCCTCGCGCAGTGCCTCGGCGGACCGTACGAGCCGATCGGCAACGACTTCAAGGGCTCGAGCCTCACCGTGCCGGCAGGGAAAGAGAACGTCACCACGCTCGCCGACGCGCTCGGCAAGTAGTCTTCGCGAGCGCGGGGCTGCTTGCGAGGCCGCTGGATGCGGTGCAGGCCGATCTTGTTGACGAGCGTGGCGCGCGAGACCCCGAGCAGCTTGGCGGCGCGCGTCTGGTTGCCGGCGCACGCGTCGAGCGCATCGACGATGCGCTGCCGTTCGATCGCCTCCTCCGAGGTGGCCGTGGTGATGGTGAGCGGCCGCGGGGCGCCGCTCGCCTCGAGGTCGCTGCAGAAGCGGCCGAGATCGACCTCGAGCGCGAGATCGCGGTTCGTCGCCGCGACGAAGCGTACGTCGAGCGCGATCGGCTTCACCGCGGGCACATCTGGTGCACGCAGAGGGGGGGACCCTCTCGGGTCGTGCGCGCTGGCGGCCGATCAGTGACCGTGACGGATCAGGGCCGCGCGGTCTCGATCGCCGTGACGAGGTCGGCCTCGGATTTCTCGGGGCCGCCCACCCACGCGACGTTGCCCTTGCCGTCGAGGATGTAGGTCACCGGCAGCTCGCGCATGCGGTAGCGCGCGGAGAGGACCTGCTGGTTGTCGTGCACCATCGGGAACGTGAGGTGGTACGTCGCGACGAGCTCCTTGGCCTCGGCCTCGCGCTCGTCCTCGGAGATGGCGATGATCTGGATCTCGGGGTGCTTCGCGTGGAGCCTCTCGATCGCGGGGAGCGTGCGCGTGCACGGCTCGCAGTACTTCGCGACGAACTTCACCACCACCACCTTGCCCGCCGTCGCGGGCTTGCCGAGGAGGGAGCTCTGCGTGGACGGGGAGGGCGCTGCGGGCTGCGCGGGGTTGCCGCCGCATGCGACGAGACCGAGCGCCAGCGCCCGGAGGCTTCGCATCATTGGCTGCACGCGGGGTAGGCGCCGCCCGTGCAGTTCGCCTTGAAGCACGCTGCGATCTCCCCGAGGCAGACGGCGGAGGTGCCGCCGTCGGAGTAGCCGTTGCCGTCGCCGGAATCGGGCTGCGCCTTGCCGAGCTCGAGGCAGGTCGCCTTGTTCGCCGGATCCGCGGTGAACGCGCACTTGCGGACGAAGTCGCTCATCGGCTCGGTCCCGCAGCACTTCACGATCGCGGGCTGGCACTTCTCGACCAGGCACTTGCCGCAGCCGTCGTCCTGGAGGCGCGCCGGCGGATCGTTGGTCTTCGACGACTTCTGGATGCTCACCTCACACTGCTTGCAGGCCGGCAGGTCGCCGGAGAGGCAGCTGGTGGTGACGCAGTTGTGCGCGGTGATCTCGCGCTCGGTGTCGCTGCCCATGTCCGAGATGGGCTTGGCGGCGTCGCGGTACTCGGTGCACTGGTAGAAGCTGCGGCCCAGGCCGTCCGGCTCGTAGCCGTCGATCCACGGCCCCCGGTACGGGCACGATGACGGGCGCCGCGGAAGTGGGCGGCGGTCGTGCGGGCGTCGCCGCGGGCTCGAGATCGTGGTCGGGGGCTTCACGTCGATCAGCGCGGCGGATGTCCATGGCGTGCGGTTCGACCGACGTGGACGTCGGTTGCGCGAATTTGAAGCGCGAGGGCCATGCTGGGGGCGTCTCCTTCGCGCGCGAAGCGCGCACCCCGCTCTCTCTTGGCGCCTCGTGCGGCTTGGCGACCAATCCTCTCGCCTCGCTCTCGCCCCCGCCCGCCCGCGACTACTTCTTCCGGATGTCGCCCTTCGAGAGGTGCGTGATCGCGTCGCTCAGGCCGTCGAGCGTGAGATGGAACATCGGGAACACCTTGCCGATCTGCTCCGCCGTGCCGCCGCGCCAGTAGTTCGGGGGGTCGGGGTTCAGCCAGGCGAAGCGGCGGAAGTGGTCGGCGAGGCGCACCAGCCACTTCATGCCGGTCTGCGGCGGGCCGTGGTGGCCCGTGCCGTAGAACTCGTAGTCACCGGCGCCGAGGAGCTCGGCGGGGTGCATCGCTGCGTCGCCCACCATGATGAGCTTCCACTCCGGGCCGAGCTCCTGGAGGAGATCGTCGAGCGACTGCGGCTCGCTGAAGCGCTCCGTCTCGTAGACGCGCCCGTACACGCAGTTGTGGAAGTAACAGGTCTTCAGCTGGCGGATGTTGGACGCGCGCTTCGCCGCCGAGAACAGGCGCGACATGATCTGGATGTGCGGATCCATCGAGCCGCCGACGTCCATCAGCAGCAGCACGCGCACGTTCGACTTGCGCGGCGCGCGCGTCACGATCTCGAGCTCGCCGCCGTTCTTCGCCGTCTCGTCGATGGTGGCGTCGATATCGAGCTCGTTCTGCTGCCCCTCGCGCTGGAACGCGCGCAGCTTGCGGAGGGCGACCTCGATCTGGCGGATGTCGATGAGCACGTCGGAGCGGTAGGGCCGGTACTTGCGCGCATCGGCGATGCCCATCGCGCTCTTGCCGCCGCCCTGACTGCCGCCGCCCACGCGGAGCCCCGTGGGGTGCGTGCCCTGCTGGCCGAAGGGGCTCGAGCCGCCGGAGCCGATCCAGTGGCTGCCGCCCTGGTGCCGCCCCTGCTGCTCCTTCATGCGCTCCTCGAACATCTTCTTGAGCGCCTCCATGTCGAGCGACTGCAGCGCGGCGAGCTCCTCGTCCGATAGGTCCTTGCGGTTCGCCGGATCCTTCAGCCACTCCTCGAGCTCCTCGACGAGCTCTATGCTCTGTGCGGTGACGCCCTTGAAGTGCGAGAGGAAGGCCTCATCGAACTTGTCGAGGTCGCTCTCGCGGTGCACGCAGATGGCGCGGGCCACGTGGTAGAAGCCGTCGAGCGAGCTGTCGTGGAGGCCGAGGCCGAGCGCCTTGGCGAGCGCGATCGCCTCCTGCGCGCCGACCTTCACCTTGCGGGCGCGGAGCTCGTAGAGGAACGGGATGAACGCGGCGCTCATCGCGAGAAGCCGATCCCGCAGCGCGAGTCACCGAGCGTGCGGGCCTGCATGTCGTACTCGCCGAGCGGCACCGCCGCGGGCAGGACGATCGCGCCGTCGTACGCGCCGCGCTCGTCGGTCGCGAGCTGGCCGATCGCGAGGTCGCCCTGGCTGCGGCTGTGGAGGACGATCTCCACGGCGACGTGCCCGCACGGCTCGCCCTCGGCGGCGACGGTGCCGCGGATCTTGAAGGGGGCGCCGCGATGCGCGTCCGAGCCGACGAGCGCCATGGTGAGGACGGAGGGCGCGCGCTCGTCGACCGACTGCGCCCCGTTCTTCCCGGGCTTGCCGCTCGAGCCGAAGCCGGTGGCTCCGCCGTTCGGGCCGGCGGTGTCGGCGCCGCCGCTGCTCGCGGCGCTCGCGGCCGCGGCGATGGCCGAGGCCGGCGGCAGTGGGGGCGGCGTGGCGCTGCTGGCGCCGGAGGTGGCAGGCGTCGCGTTGGGCCCTGCGGCGCTCGCGTGGCGCGCGCGCTCCGCGAGGTCGTCGCCGCGGGTCGCGCCCTGCGGCCACGAGAACGGATCGGGCGGCGGATCGTGGGGGACGTTCGTGGAGAGCGGATCATGCAGCGTGCGACCGGCGCCGCCGAGATCGATGCGGCGCCACAGCCGACCGTCGTGGACCTCGACCCACGCGTGCGCCTCGTTCACGACCATGCGCGTGGGCAGACCGAGGTTCAGCGCGGTGACCATGAACGCGAACGCGCGATGGCGGCACACGCCCTTCTTCGACAGCGCGAGATCGAGATAGATGTCGCGCGACGACGACGGCGGATCCTCCGACTCGCTGAACGAGCGGAAGTAGCTCACGAGCTTCGTGACGTCGTCACGCGGGCTGAGCCGACGCGACACGCCTATCTTTGCCGCCACCTCGTTCGCAGCGCGCTGCACGTTCGGCGGGAGCGGCGGGCTGACGGGCAGTAACTCGGCCCACGAGGGATTGCCGAAGTCGCCGCCGAACGCCATGCGCGGGACGGACATCTCCATCACGACGCGCGCGCGCACGCTCGACTCCGCCTCGATGAACCAGTTCTCCGCGCCGTCCTTCCAGAGCTGGAAGCGGACGTCCTGCGTGCCCACGCCGGCGCGCGCCCGCAGCACGCGAGCGCCCGGACCGACGCTCGGCACGCGGACGCGCTGGCCCGCGACGAGGTCGACGACCAGGTCTGCGTAGAACTGGTCCTCGCTCGCGTCGGGCGCGGGCGTGGGCGCGACGGGCAGCGTCACGGTGTGCAAGTCGCGCACGGAAAGCGTGTACGCCGCATCTACGGTGTCGAACGCGCTGAGCCGCTTGAAGGGCGCGGTGGAGGGCGAGAACGGGTCGTCATAAGGCAGCACGTCGGGGCGGCGGGTGTCGCGATCGGGATGGAACGACGTGTCGCGCGCGTCCCCCGGGGGATGGTTGTAGGGGCTCTCGCCGGTGCCCACGGGCTTCGCGGGATCGGGCGCCTGCACGAGGCCACGCGGCGTGTTGATGGCGGCCGGAATATCGCCGTCGAGGGAGACGGCGAGCGCGACGTCCTCGCGGGCATCGGCGGGGATGGGCTCGTGCAGCACCGGCGCCGTGCCGCGCTTCTGCGCGACGGCTGGCGGCGCCAGCAGGACGAGCACGAGGGGCAGGGTGAGGAGCCAGCGACGCATCGGGCCAAGCTTACAGCCGACAGCAGACAGCTGACAGTCGGAGCAGGACGAGAAGAGACAAGCCCCTACCTCACTGCGTTGCGCGACGGCGCGTTGCCTTGCGCGTTCCAGCCGCCCGTCTCGTAGAAGTATTTCCCGTCGCGCGCGGTGTAGACCGGCGCGTTCCAGACCGCGCCCGGCGGCGGCGCATCCCAGTGGCCCGGTATCCACGCGTACTGCATCCCGGTCCAGTGCCAGTAGCCGCCGACCCAGACCGCCTGCGGGCTCGGCGCCGTGCCGCGATCCTCGCGCACCGGGGCAGGCGGCGGTCCGCTCACCACCACGCCGCGCGCCGGCGACTCGGCCTCGTTGACGACGCACGCGCCCGACGACGCGGCGAGCACCGCGACGAGCGCGAGACATCCTGTCGACCCAAGCCTTCGCCTCATCACGTCACCCCCGCGGCGGTCCAGCCGACTCCGGAGGATACGCCTCCGCAGCGGATCCGCTTCCTCATTGCGGGTACCGTCGAACGCATGGCTGACCTCCAGGGCGCGGCCTGCCGGGCTCGTCCTCTGCCACTCGGACCTACATGTCATACCGCGAGGTTGCAGCGCGCCCTGCGGCGGAAGTGCGTTGACCCGTGAGCAGGGTGGATCGTCTTTTGTCCATTCGAGGCCCCGGCGACCGCGCGATGATTGGGCCCATGGCCGACAACACGAACGCGCTCGCGGTGACGTTGCAAACGCTCGATCCGGCGGTCTGGCGCCGTCTCGAGGGCGCAGGCTTCGATCCCGAGCACTTCCTCGGCCTCGCGGCGACGCTCCGCGAAGGCGACGCCGCGACTCGCCGGAGCACCCGCAACTCGGTGAAGGGAACCGTCGAGCCGCCGCGGCCGGGCGAGATCGCGAAGCTCCCCGCCGAAGGCTCGCCCGACCACGAGGCGCTGAAGGCGCGCGGCGAGGCGATCATGAAGGCGGGGCAGCTCGCGTTCTGCACCATGGCGGGCGGGATGGCCACGCGCATGGGCGGCATCGTGAAGGCGCTCGCCCAGGTCATCCCCGGCCACACGTTCCTCCAGATGCGCCTCGCGGAGAACCGCACCGCGTCGCGCGCCGCCGATCGCCCCGTTCCGCTCTGGCTCATGACCAGCGAGGCGACGCACGACGACATCGTGGCCGCGCTGAAGGCGGAGAACGCCCCGCCGCACGTCGCGGCGTTCCGTCAGAACCTCTCGCTGCGCCTCAACCCCGACGGCTCGCTCTTCCGCGCCGACGACGGGCAGCCCAGCGAGCACGCGACCGGGCACGGCGACCTCGTCGATGCCCTGCGGCGCAGCCAGCTGCTCGACGCGTTCGTCGCAGCAGGAGGGAAATACGTGTGGATCACGAACGTCGACAACCTCGGCGCGTCCATCGATCCCGTCGTGCTCGGCCAGTTCGCGAACGCCGTCGACCGCGGGATCGACGTGCAGTGCGAGGTCTGTCGCAAGGAAGGAGACAAGGGCGGCATCCCGGTCCACGCCGAGGGCAAGCTCCAGGTCCTCGAGGAGTTCCGCCTCCCCGCGGGGTTCGACCCCGCGACCGTCGACGTCTTCAACACGAACACGTTCCTGGTCCGGGCCGAGCCACTCCTCCGCCAGCCCCTGACGTGGACCTATTTCGAGGTCGAGAAGAAGGTCGACGACCGCCCCGCCGTCCAGTTCGAGCGCCTCCTCCAGGAGATCACCGCCCAGATGCCCTCGACCTACCTCCAGGTCTCGCGCGACGGCGCCTCCTCGCGGTTCTTGCCGGTCAAGGATTTCGACGAGCTGGCGAAGCGCCGCGCGAACATCGAGGTGGTCGCACGGGCCCGCGGCATGGTGTAGCCTCGCCAGCGGTTTCCCGTGCAATTCGAGGTCGTCCACGAGTTCGACATTCCCCTCGACGCCCTCGAGCTCGCGGTCATCTCCCCGAACCTGTTCCAGCAGCTGTCGAAGCGGCTCCATGGCATCGAGAGCGTGTCGCAGAAGGAGCATCGGCTCACGGACGGCCGTCTCGAGCGCCGGTGGAGCTACCGCGCGAACGTGAAGCTCCCGGCGTTCGCGGCGAAATACGTGACCCCCGAGATGTGCGCGTGGGACGAGCAGTCGACCTACGACATCAAGCGCCACGCCTCGGAGTGGACGATCCTCCCGCACGTGAAGCCCGAGTGGGCGAAGCTCTTCTCCGCGAAGGGCACGTACACGCTCTCGGAGCTGGAGAGCGGCCGCACCCGGCGCACCATCGCGGGGATCCTCGAGCTGCGCGTGCCGCTGCTCCGGCCCGTCGCAGAGAAGTTGATCATGGGTGAGGTACGGAAGACGTTCGACGCGGAAGCCGAGACGCTCCGCGAGCTCGCGACGCTCGTTTGATCGCAGGAGGCTCGGTGGAAAAGACGATGCGCAAGTCAGGCCTCACGGCGCTGAGCACGGTGATCACGGTGGCGGCCTTCGCGTCTGTGACGACGCGCGCGCACGCCGACGAGCCGTTTCCAGGCCGCGCCGAGCGGCTCCTCTCGCCCGGCCGCAGCGTCGTCGCGGAGGACTCCGCGGAGGCGATGGTCCTCAACCCCGCGAACCTCGCCAACCTCTCGGGCCGCGAGCTGCGCTGGACCGGCGTCCGCTGTCCGGATACGCGGCGCGTGGCGTGCGGGCACGCGCTCGACCTCGTGAGCCCCGTGATCTGGGGCATCTCCACCGG
>JAYTHX010000096.1:0-6200 GCA_043732195.1 Polyangiaceae bacterium | reverse complement strand
GTGCGGGACGTGAGCTCCGCGAAGAAGCGGCGCAACGACGCGCGCGAGCTCACTCGAACACGCACGTCTCGCGCTCGAGGCAGCGATGGGTCGTGGGGTGGCTGAGAACGTAGAGATCCTTGCCCTGCGTGGCGAGGAACCGAGCGACGAGACCGTCGTGATAGACGACGTCGTCGAAGATCTTGCACGGGTCGCCGTTGACGAACACGTGCTGCCCGCCGGGCTGGATCCAGGCGTCGAGCACGCCGAGCAGCGGCGAGCTCCCGCGCCATCCCGCGGCGTCGGGCGCGAAGGGAACGCCGGTGAGTCGCGGCGCCCAGACGCGCGCGAGCGAGGCTGCGTCGGTGCTTCGCGCATCGGCGAGGCGCGCGAGGCGGAGCGGCACCGCAGGATGCGGCGCGTCCCACGCGTTCGCGCCCTCGGCGAGCCAGTCGGCGTCGGCGATGGCGTGGCTGCACTCGCCGATGGCGGGCGGCGTGAGGCACGCGGCGCTCGGCTTGTAGTTCACCGCGCACGCGTTGCCGGCGCGCGTGCGCTCGAGGCGCGCCACGCCTTCGAGCGAATGGGTATCGATGAGCACCTGGTTCGGGGTCTTGCCGCCCAGCGCGTCGAACAGCGCCTGCGGCGTGGCGTACTCGGCCCACGCGGGGTGCGTCGTGGCGAAGCTCGGCGGCAGGAAGGGGAGAGCGCCGGCGGCGCGTGCGAAGGCGTAGCCGGTGCCGCTCGGCACCATGGGATCTCCGGCGGTGTTCCACGCCACGACGGCCCGCGCGGGCAGGGGCTTGCCGTCGGGGCCGGGCGCAGCGCGCAGGCCGTAGTAGGGCGCGAAGTTGATGGGGTCGCTCGCGTCGATGCCGGCCTGCACCAGCGCGAAGAGCCGCCGCGCCTCGGGCGACTGACGCGTGAGGCCGAGGCCCTCCTGGGGCGCGGAGAGGCGCGTCCCCACGGGGAAGAACTGGTCGCGGAACTGCTGGCAGCCGCGGTTGTTCTCGTCGGCGATCTGGTTGTCCTTTAGGGCCGCTTCGCACGACCTCGCGTCGTCGCCGACGACGCCGAGCTGCACCGCGGCCTGCTCGAACGTGTTGATGCGCCGCCCGACCGGCGCGCGCGCGTTCGGCAACAGCTCGCAGCCCTTGTAGGAGACCACGGCGTCGGGCGCGTCGTAGACCTGCACGTCGAGCAGATCCCCGATGTCGGCGGGGATCGGGATGCGGAAGCGGCCGTCGGCGCCGGTGCGCGCGCAGCGGCGCTCGCCGTTGCGGATGTTCTCGAGCACCACCGTCTTGCCGCGATCGAGCTCGGCGGGCGAGAGGCAGGCGATCTCGATCTCGTGCGAGACCGTGAGGTCGTTGACGACGAAGCGCACCGAGCGCTGATCGCCGGTGCACTGCGTCTGCGCGACGCCGGCCACCTTGGCCACGGTGTTCGCGGGCACCGCGACCACGAGCGGCGTGAAGATCTGCTCGAGAACCGAGTCGGGGACGAGCGCGGAGCGCGTGGCGATGTCGGTCAGGCCGCCGCCGCCGGAGATGGGCGCGGTGGCGGTCACGTTCGGGTCGACCGCGCCGTGCACCATCGCCAGCACGCCGCCGAACGAGTTGCCGGAGGAGGAGATGGCGACGCCGGGCCCGCCGAGATCGGGGACGCCGTCGCCGTCGAAGTCGCCGGCGAGGTCGAGCGCGCCGTCGCCGTTGTAGTCCTGCGCGCTGCGCTGGACGCCGTCGAAGGCGCGGAGCACGCGGGTCGCCTGCATCTCGTCGACCACGGACTGCCGGATGTTGTCGCGCGAGTGGAAGATGTGCGCGCTCCAGAGGAGGCCGCCGGAGTCGGGCACGCCGTCGCCATTGAGGTCCTGCTGGCGGCCGGTGCCGAGCGCCTTCACCCACGGGGTGAGGCACGTCGCGCCGAGGAAGGCCTCGGCGACCGCCTCGAGGCCGCGGTCCAGGTAGAGGCCGTGACCGGGCATGTTGACGCCCATCATCGCCAGGCCCTGCCTGGCGAAGTAGCCGGCGCGGACGATGATCTCGTCGGCGTGGAGCGTCGTGCCGTGGGCCCACACGGTGGTGGGGAAGGGCTGCTTCTGCGCGCCCTGCGTCTTGGGCACGCTGATCCAGAACTGCACGGTGTCGCGGCCGACGCGCCCCCCGCCGGTGCGGTAGTCGAGGAGGAAGCGGCCGTCCGGATCCTCGTGCTTCGGATCGCCCATGAAATAGGGCGATTCGTAGCTACCGATCACGAAATGGTCGACGTTCGTGAGGCTGTCCTGGAGGCGTCGCAGCTCCTCGCCGCTCAGGCCGAGCGCGGTCTGGAGGAGCTGGCGGAAGGACTCCTTCGCGAGGTCGACCTTCACGATGTACGGCGTGGCCTTGAACGGCGCGCACTTCGGGTTCGCGTCGATGGCGCCGGGCTGCTCCTCGGCGGGATCGAGCGTGTTGCCGACGGCGCGCGCCGCGGTGGCGACGGGCGGGAAGTCGGCGGCGAGGCGCGCGAACGGGCCGGCGCCGTGCAGGCCGTCGCGCAGGAGGCGCAGGTCCTCGTGCGTGGGCTGCGTGGTGAACGTCCACACGAACGCGACGTGATCGAGCCCGGTGCCGGCGACGTCGCCGTAGTAGGCGCTGCGCGCGGCGTCGCCGAGGATGGCGCGAACACGCTCGGCGCCGGCGCGCTGCTCGGCGTGGTGGATCGCCTCGAACGGCGAGCGCACCGGCTGCCCGTCGAGCCCCTTCAGGCGATCGGTGAGCACGACGGCGTACTCGTGCTTCTCCTCGAGCGGGACGACGGGCCGCAGGATGAGCGTGTCGCTCTCGCGCTCGTACCAGGGGATGACCTCCTCGATGCGCGCGTTCCGGCCGGTGGGGCGGAGGACGTTGGGGTGGTCGAGCACGCCGTCGAAGTCGGTGTCGAGGTCGGTCCGGTAGGCGCCCTTGGGGAGGCCGAAGCCTTCCTCGACCGTCTCGAACATGAGGGTGTCCTCGTTCGCCCGCGGGTCGTTCGCCCAGTACTTCGTGCGGTCGACGAGCGAGAGCGGGAAGTTCCCCTTGCCCATGTCGAGGATCACGGGCACGCCGGTGGTGAGATCGACGACGTAGAACGGATCGTCGCTGGGGTCGTAATCGCCGGTGGTGCGGCGCGCGACGTCCTCGAGGTCGAGCGGGCTCGCGAACGCGACGGTGACGGGCGCGAACGTTCCCCAGCCCTCGAGCGAGTTGAAGCCCTCGCGCGCCACGCTCTCGAGGCGCGTCGGCGAGACGAGGCTGACGTTGATGCGCCGCCCGGTGCGGCTCGTGGGGTCGGCGAACGTGGCGATGTCGTTCGGCTGCGGGATCTCGGGTAGCGGCCGCCGCGCGGTGTCGAAGACGATCTTCGGCCCGTCCCCGGCGGGCGTGGCGCGCGCGCCGTCGGGCGCGGTGTCGATCGCGCAGGCAGGCGCGAGCGTGGTCAAGAGGAGGGCCAGGCGCCAGACCACGCGCGATTGCATCGCGGTGGTTCTAGCATTCTCTGGTCAGGCGAGCGGAGCGAAGGAGGCGGCGACGCGGTCGGCGGCGGCCTCCAGGATCGGCCACGTCGCGGCGCGGGACTGGGCGCGCAGGAGGATGCACCGCCGGCCCACGAGCGGCAGCGCGTAGAAGCGTTGCACCCAGCCCTCGCCGCCGCGCACGTAGGTCAGCTCCCAGGTACGCACGGGGCCCGTCTCGCCCGGTGACGAGCCCTCTATACAGACGCAATCGGGCGGCGTTCGCATCGCCACCTCGCCCGCGGGTACGCCGCGCGGCTCGAGCACCATGAGCTCGTCCTCCAGGGCATCGGCGCCCACGCCGCGATGGACCTCGAAGGCGGCGCCGTCGTCGCGGTGCGCCGCCAGGACCGTGAACCCGGTGGGGAGATCGATCACGAAGCCCGGCCCCATGACCACCCACGGTGACTCGCCGCGCCCCACGTCGACCTGGAGCAGCAGGTCGTCGAGGTCCTCCACGCCGTCGAGCGTGAAGGTCGGACCGTCGGCGCCGCAGTGATAGATCCCGACCCCGCGGAGCTGCGGAGCCTCGGCCGCCAACGCCGAGCGCGGCGCCACGACGACGGCCCGTCGCGGCGTGAGGGGCGCGGCCTGGATCGCGAGCGTGCCGTCCTCGGCGAGCGTGATCGCGCACGGGCTGCGCGGGGCGAGCAGCAGGCCGTGTCCTCCCAGGCCCACGAGCGCCTCGGGCTCGGGCTCGGGCTCGCCGATCTCGAGGCCGACGAGCTTGCGGTGCACGACGAGCCCGAGCTCGAGCTGATCGCGCGTGGGCTCGCGCACGTAGAAGCGCTGGAGGAAGAGCAGCGCGCGCACCGGCGAGCGCAGCGCCGGGATCTCGTAGAGCGCCGAGAGCAGCTCCGCCGCCTCGTACGCGAGCGCGAGCACGAAGGGCGCGGTTGCGAGCTTGAGGATCACGAGCAGCAGCTGCCCGGTCCACCAGCCCGTCGGCGTCGCGATGCGTGACGCCGCGAGCCACGTGATCCACGGGGTGATCGCCATCGAGAGCAGGATGTTGCTCGCCGCGCCCCGCGGGTGGAAGGAGGGCTCCTGCTGCAGCTTCGCGGCGTCCGGCTGCACCCCGCGCTCGTGCAGCGCGACGGTTCGCAGCAGGACTGCATTGTACTGGAAGACGCGCGGGATCTCGGCCATGCCCTGGATGAGCCGCCCGTAGGCGATCGCCAACGCGATCGTGGCGGCGGCCGTCCAGAGCTGGAACGAGAGCGAGAAGAGCGCGGGCGGCGCCGCGACGAGGCGAAGGACCGCCTCGGTCGCGAGCTGCGTCAGCACCACGACGCTCGCGAGCATGGCGGTGGTCCGCAGCAGCGGCCCGAGCACGACGCGCGACTCGGCGTGCACGAGGCGCTCCACGCGCACGTGTGCAGCGTCCTCGGCGACGGGCGGCGGCGGCCCCTCGAGCTCGGCCTGCTCCCACGCGCTCGACCACTCCATCAGCGACAGCCGGGGGAACGTGTTGTCCGCGAACACCGCGAGTCCGCGCACGAAGGGGAGGGCCCTGACCCCGTCGCGTTGCGGGGAAGGGGCGACTGCGAGGACGATCGCTCCGGAGCCGCGCCGGTACGCGCCGACCATCCAGTGCCGGGACTGGAGCGAGATGCCTCGCAGGAGCGCGCCACCGAGGAGACTCACGCCCGCAACCTACACCCTTGTCGTCCGCGAGGCGGCGCTCCGTCGCAAGCAGTAGGCTCCGGAGGTGGATCCCGGGCGACTCGTCGAGGGCTTCAGGATCGCCGCGCCCGGCGTCGCGACGCCGCTCGCGATCCGCGTCGTGCGCCGGTTCCTCGTGCCCGTCACGCGCCTCCTGCATCGCCCGGTGCTCGAGGGCGTCGAGCACCTCCCCGAGGGGCCGTTTCTCCTCGTCGCGAACCACTCGGGGTGCATGGGCCTCGCCGAGATCGATTCGTTCATCGCCTGCTGGGTGGAGCGCTTCGGCGGCGAGCGGCCCATCGCCGGCTTCGCGCATCCCATCTCGTTCACGGCGTGGCCGCTCACCTGGATCATCAAGCAGGTCGGCGGCATCCCCTCGACGTACGCCGCGGCCGAGGCCACGCTCGCCGCCGGCGTCCCGATCCTGCTCTTTCCCGGTGGCGATCACGACGCGCTGCGGCCGGTGTGGCGCGCGTTCGACGTCGACTTCGGCGGCCGCCTCGGCTTTCTGCGGATCGCGCGCACCATGAACGTGCCGATCGTGCCGCTCGGGATCCGCGGCAGTCACTTCACGGCGCCGCCGCTGGTGCGCGCGCACCTCCTGTCGTGGCTGGCGATCTGGCCGCGCCTCTTCGGCATCAAGCGCTTCACGATCACCGTGCTCGGTGTGCTGGGCGCGATGGCCATCGCGCTGTGGGTTCCATACGCGTGGCCGTGGCGCACGCTCATCTCGTGGGCGTGGCTCGCCTCACCGCTCTCGCTGCTGCCGTGGCTCCCGTGGACCGTACGCCTGCGCATCGGCCCGCCGCTCCTGCCGGAGGAGCTGTTCGCGACCGACGATCTCCCGCGCGCGCTCGAGCAGGTGGAGCGCGCCGTGGAGGCCGAGGTCCGCGCGCGTCACTGAGCGCGCGCTCTGCTACGGGCGCTCGAGCGCCCGCAGGTCGCGCAGATCCTTCTCGCGCCCGGCTGCCCGCTTCGAAGCGATGAGGTCCTCTCTGCCGACGATGTGAACCATCGTGCC
>JAYTHX010000095.1:0-17815 GCA_043732195.1 Polyangiaceae bacterium | reverse complement strand
TTGAACTGACCGCAGCCGTCCGCGAGGTAGCCTTTCGCCTGATCCTTCGCGTAGCACTGGCACTGCACGAACGATCCGGCGCGCACCAGCTCGCCGACGCTCAGGCCGATCCACGGCGCGTCGTACCAGTTGCCCGTGGTGTTCTTCGAGCACGGGTTCGGGACGTCGGTGGCATGCGGCATCTTCGCGAGCAGCACGAAGAGCTTCGATCCCGCCCAGCCCTGGTGCTGCGTCTTCCCCGCGGACGGCGGCGGGCAGTACGGCGAGCTGCCGGCGCCGCACGGGAAGGGCTGGTTGGTCGACACGTTCACGAGGCACTCGGAGCCGACGCCGCCGTCGAACGCCTTGTCGAACGCGATACCTTGCGGCGCCTGCGGCGTCCGGTCGTCCCAGGCGGAGACGAGCCGCCACGCGCCGGTGTTGCCGGTCTCGGGTTGGTACACGACGAGCTGCTTCACGAGCATCGGCCCGCGCAGCGTGAGGATCAGATCCTCGTCCCAGGGCGTGAGCGCGTCGCTCGTGACGTTCTTCTTGCCGAGGCAGCACGTGGCCGACGAGAACGCATCGCAGCCGCCCGCCGCGGGATCGCGACGGCTCGGATACCAGCCGGGCGCTCCGATCGACGCGAACGTGATGGTGCCGCCGTTCGATGGAGCGTCCTGGTCGCCGAGATCGGGCGCGCCGAGCCCGGCGTCGAGCGCGGGCGCGGGCGGCAGCGGCGGCGAAGGCGAGGAGGCCACCCCTGCGTCTTCGTCGGCGGCCACCGGCGCATCCGCGGTTGGAGACGACGACGACGAGCACGCGGCGATCACGAGGACGGCGAGCGACGGCACCAGGACGTGGCGGGTCATGATCGTGAGTCACGCGCGGGGCGCGGACCTGCTCACCATTCTGCGCGATCGATCGCCGGCGACCGCTCACATGTCGCTCCCCCGGGGCCTCGCTCGCCTCTCGTGCGAGCGAAGAAAAGTGAGCAGGTCGGAGCGCGCGCCGCGACCAACGACCATGGTGAAGCGACGGCATCGAACCGGCTCCGTCTCCTGGGCGTCGACCTGCATCGCGGCGGTGGTCGCGAGCGCGCTCCTCGGCGCCGTCCACTGCGGGAGCGGCGGCAACGACGATCCGACCGCGGGGCCCGATCCCGCGCTCGCCGAAGGAGGGATGAACGGTGAGGCCGCGCCCGGCGTTCTGCCCTTCGAGGCGGTACCGGCCGAGAGCTACCTCGCGAAGGTGAAGAACCTCCTCACGGGCCTGCCCCCGAAGGACGAGGAGCTCGTCGCGGTGAAGAAGGACCCCTCCGCGCTCGCGGGGCTGATCGACGGCTGGCTGAAGCTCCCCGAGGCTGATGCGAAGCTCGTGCAGTTCCTCGGCAACGCCTTCCAGCAGACGTCGGCGACGAGCGACGACTACACCGATCAGATCGGCGACATGACCGGCGTGCCCGTGGCGCTGCTGCCGAACCTGCGCGAGAGCTTCGCGCGCACCGCGCTGCAGACCATGAAGGATGGCTCACCGTGGAGCCAGACCGCCACCACGCACTCGTTCATGATGACCACGGCGCTCCTCTCCTTCTACGCGTTCCTCGACGTGCGCCTGCGTGACGATCGCCAGAACGACAAGGACAAGCTCTCCCCGCCGCGCACCGCCGACTTCACCTGGACGGCGGTCGACGACTCCGTCGAGCACAACACCCTTGCCGACTCGCTGAACCCCGCGAGCGCGAAGTACCTGCGCTTCTCGGTGGGTCCTTCCTCGGTGCTCGGGCCCGTGGGCAGCCAGTGCGTGCCGCGAACGTTTCACTCGGCGCAGTACAGCAATGCCTCGGTGCACATGTTCCTGCTCGAGTTCGGGACGCTGGGCAAGGCGCCGGTCACGCCCGCGGGCTGCCCCAACAGCTACGGCATCGACAACCTCACGCCGCTGCTCGCGGCCACGGACTTCACCGACTGGCGCATGGTCACGGTGACCCGCGGCACCGCGCAGAAGCCGGCGCCGCTGCTGCAGTTCTTTGATATCCCTAAGCTGCGCGGCGCGAAGGAGATCGTGCTCGACGTGACGCGCGTTGGGTTCTTCACGACGCCGTCGTTCTTCGCGAGCTGGCCGACGAACGTGAACAACCTCGCGCGCGTCACCACGAACCAGACGCTCATCACGGCGCTCGGCCAGAGCTTCTCACCCGAGGACATCACGATCCCGCTCAGCGAATCCGGCCTCGACGGCCAGCACGCCGACCCCACCAGTGCCTGCTACGGCTGCCACAAGAGCCTCGACCCGATGCGCCAGTTCTTCCGGCGCAACTACTCGCTCACGTACCACGAGCAGCTCGATCCGAAGGAGACGGTCGATGTCGCCTCGTTCGCTTTCGGAGGCCTGACGAAGCCCGGCGGCGACAACAGCGCCGATGCGTTCGCGACGATCCTCGCCGAGCACCCCGCGTTCCCCACGGCGTGGGCGCAGAAGCTCTGCGTGTGGGCCGACTCGGCGACCTGCTCGGGCGACGATCCCGAGCTGCAGCGCGTGGTGGATGCCTTCGTCGCCTCGAAGCTCGACTTCCGGACGCTCGTGCGAACACTGCTGTCATCACCGCTCGTCACCGCGGCGGCCGGCACGAAGACGTTCCTCGACCGCGACCCGATCGTGAGCATCTCTCGCTACCACCACTTCTGCACGGCGCTGAGCGTGCGGCTCGGGGTCGACGCCTGCGGTCTGCCCACCACGAAGGTGGCAAAGCAAGCGCAGCTCCTGTCGGGCAACCTCCCCGCCGACTCCTACAGCCGCGGCGCGCGCGTCCCGAGCCTGGTGGCTGCGCCCGGGCTCTTTCATCGCTCCACGGTCGAGAACCTCTGCACGGACATCGCGACCGCGATCATCGATGTTCCGAATGATAAATACAAGAGCGCGCAGAAGGACGCGGCGATTGCCGACTTCGTCGCGAACCTGATGGGGCTCGTGAAGTCGGATGAACGCGCTGCGCCGGTCGCCGCGGTCCTGCAGGGCCATCACGCGGCCGCGATCGCGGCCGGCGCCAAGCCAGCGGAGGCGCTCGCCTCGACGTTCGTGCTCGCGTGCACGTCGCCGCTCGTCACGGGAATCGGACTGTAGGAGCCACCATGAACAGCCGCCGCAAGTTTCTTCGCGACTCGCTCTTCGGTGCCGGATATCTGGGATTGCGTTCCCTCGCCACCGGGCTACCGATTGCCTTCTTGCTCGATCCCACGAAGGCGCACGCCGATCCCCCACCGCCCGCTCAGTTCCTCGTTCTCGCGACCGCGGGCACGGGCGATCCGATCAATGCCAATGCCCCGGGCACCTACGATCTGCCAGCCGGGTACGCGCACCAGGCGTTGCACCCCGGTTATCCGGCCATGGCCAAGACGCCGATCACGCTCGGCACGAAGACGTACAACGCCGCGCTCCCGTGGTCGACGCTCACCGCGCTCGGGCGGACGCAGTTCTTCCACCACTCGACGCTCACCAACAACCACTCGGACCAGCAAAAGGTCATGTCGCTCATGGGCGCGACGAAGAACAACGAGATGGCCGTGTCGATCTACGCGTCCTACCTGCAGGGGGCGCTCGGGACCATCCAGGCGCAGCCCATCGCGCTCGACCGCGAGGTGGTGACCTATGCCGGCGCCACGGTGCCGCGCCTCGCACCGAGCGCGCTCACGCAGCTGCTCGCCAGCGCTGGAACGGGCCTGCCCACGAGCCTGCAGAAGCTACGCGACGCGGACCTCGATCGGATCAGCGGCATCCTCAGGACGCGCGGCACGAACGTGCAGCGAAGATACCTGGACCAGTACGCGACCTCGCAGGAGCAGGCGCGCAAGATCCCGCAGGACCTCCAGAACCTCCTCGCGGGCATCCTGGGCGACGGCGCCGAGGATCAGGCGACCGCGGCGAGCATCCTCATCAAGATGAAGGTCTCGCCGGTGATCGTGATGCACATCCCGTTCGGCGGGGACAACCACTCCGACGCGGGGCTCGAGAACGAGACGAAGGAGACGGTGAGCGGCGTCGCCATCATCAACTCGCTGCTCGCGAAGCTGACCGCACTGGGGCTCGCCGATCAGGTCACGTTCGCCACGCTCAACGTGTTCGGACGTTCCCTGGCGCAAGGCGGCACGCAGGGCCGCTCCCACTGGTCGAATCACCACACGGCGGTGGTCATCGGCAAGCCGTTCAAGGCGGGCGTTATCGGCGGCCTCGTGCCCGTCGGCGACGATCTCGGCGCCGCCAACATCGACTCCGCAACGGGCGCAGCAGCCGACGGCGGCGACATCAAGGTCGGGGACTCCCTGCCCTCGTTCGCGAAGACGCTCGGCCGCGGCCTCGGCGTCCCGCAGGCCGTTCTCGACGAGAACATCCGCGGCGGCTCGGGCGTGGGGGCCGGGAAGACGGTGGCCGGCGCGCTGGTCTGAGGGATAGCGCTTGCACGGGAGCGAGGCGCGGGCCATCGTTAGACGCGTCGGTCCCCGCGCGCTCGAGGCGGCGTCGAAAACATGGTCTGAACGCGGAGCGAAGATCGACATCGAGGCGGCGTTCGTGGAGAAGGACCCCACCGCGTTCGCGGAGCTCGATCGCTTCTTGAAAGCCCGCCCGGGGTCGGTGCGCACGGTGCCCCACCACGGAGAGTTCGGCGCATTCGTGCCGGAGCTACAGAAATGGCTCGGCAGCGATGCCGGGCTGATCTTCGTGGACCCGACGGGGTGGAAGGGCGCGGCCATGCGCTTCATCGCGCCCCTCGTCGCGGCACACCCGCGGCGCGACGTTCTCGTGAACGTCATGTTCGACCACATCAACCGCTTCAAGGACGATCCGCGCACGTTCCTCCGTGAACAGATGCGTGAGTTCTTCGGCCTCGGCGACGCGGATCTCCCCGCAGCGCTCGCGGAGGAGGAGCTATTCGCTCTCTACCGCACAAAGCTAAAGGAGGTCTGCAAGGTCCAATACGCGGCAGACCTCGCGATTTCGCACCCGACGGACGATCGGACAAAGTTCAGGCTCGTTGTTGGAGGGAAGAACCCTGCCGTCCTCGAGCTGTTCCGCGACATCGAGAAGAAGGTTATCGGCGCTGAAGCGGCGGCGGTTCGTGACAACGCGTCGGCGCGAAAGAGCGAGGACCGTTCGGCATGATCAAGGCCTCCGCGAAGCCCCGAAGGCTGTGGTCGCCTGTCTCGCGAGCAGCGAACCAACTCCCTTCGCGGAGCTGTGGCCGCAGGTGTTCGAGACGCACCACATTACGAAGGTGTAACTCGCGCGGCTCGCGTGGGACCTCGGCAAGAAGGGTGAGATCATCGTCGCGAACGCGAAACCCCGCGAGCGGACCATGAACGACGGTCACGTGCTTCGTAAGGCGAAAACTCAGACCGCGCTCCTCGCCCGCCTTGATCCAGCGCTTCCGCGCGCAACGGCACGGCCTACCGGGGGTGGCCGCCAGAAAGAAGCGCAAGGAGCGTCCGCCGGCCTGACCGCTCCCTCGCCTGCCGCCGCCCGATCGCGCGCTACGCGGCGGCGGGCAACGCGTCGGCCGGCGATCGCCGGAGGGTGACCGCGTCACTCGCCGCGTCAGCGGGCGCCGCGCTCGCTCGTGATCGCTCCGGCTCGTCATCCGGCTGCGCTACTCGGTGATCGGCGACACCGACCACGGACGCAGCGCAGTGGCCGCAGGCCGCGTCTGTCTTGCCGTCGCAAAACGCCGACGCGCAGTCGTTCGGCTTGTTGCACTCGGCGCCGAGAGGAGCGGCGTTCGACGGCTTCGGCTGCGAGCACAACGTCTCGATCTCGTGCCCATAGAGCTCGTCACAGGGGAGCGTCTGAAAGCAGCTCGTCGACGCGTCGAAGGCCGCCTTGTCGAAGACGGCTCCAGGGGCGTAGCGCGCGCGCGCCTCGACCGAGAGACCGCTCTTGCACTCGGCGACCGAGCTCACGAACAGCGACAGATACGACGGGAAGCATCGTTGCACGAGCGCGCACTCGGCGTCGGCGAGCTGATCGGCTGCCGCGGCGAGCCCGATCGTGGGACCTGCGGGCGCGGCGTCCGGAGCTGCGCTCGAATCGCCGCCGGCGTCGGGATTACCGGTGCCGGGAGCGAGGGAAGCGTCGACACCGCTGTCTGCGGGCGTGACCAGGTTCGGCGCGTCGCTAGAACAAGCCGCGATGGTGGTCACGAGGACAAGAAAAGCGGGAGCAGTAGCCTCAGCGGATGACGGACTGGCCAATGCGCGTCGAAACGCGGAGCTAATTTACCAAGAACGCGGAAACGAGGCCGGACCGCTTGCTCGAGTCGCGGGAATCGCAGAGGTCGTGCACGAACGGCGACCATCTGGGGAACGGCGGTCGCGGTTGCGCTGCAGCCCTCGAGCTGTACTGGGGCGTTGTGGCCAGGATCGGCCCTGGTTCGAGGTTCCTTGCCACGCGCTGGGCGCGCCCAGCACCGAGCGCCGTCCGTCCACGTGTTGAGGAAGCGGCGTTTTGCCAGTCGTGCTTCCCGGGCCGCGTACGGCGCACTCCTTGCGTCGGACCGAGCCCGCGTAGCCGCCAGGCGCGCAATTCAACTGAAGAGGCCAGCGATGAAAGCTCTCGTCTACAGCGGTCCCCGCAACGTGAGAATTGAAGACGTTCCCGACCCCACGATCGAACGGCCCACCGATGCGCTAGTGCGCATCACGAGCACGAACATCTGCGGCTCCGACCTCCATATGTACGAAGGACGCACGAGCGTCGAAAAGGGGAAGGTGCTCGGTCATGAAAACCTCGGTGAGGTCATCGAAATTGGCGACGCCGTCGTGCGCGTGAAGATCGGAGATCGCGTCTGCTTGCCGTTCAACATTGCTTGCGGCTTCTGCAGGAACTGCGAGAAAGGGCAGACTGGATTCTGCCTCACCACGAATCCAGGCAGCGCCGGAGCTGCCTATGGATATGCCGACATGGGACCGTACGACGGCGGCCAAGCGGAGTACCTCCGCGTGCCATTCGCCGACTTCAACTGCCTGCGCCTCCCCGAAGACGCAGTCGAGAAGGAGGATGACTACGTCATGCTCTCGGACATCTTTCCCACGGGCTGGCATGCGACGCGACTGGCGAACCTTCGACCCGGCGAATCGATCGTTATCTACGGCGCGGGTCCGGTGGGACTGATGGCGGCCTATTCCGCGGTGCTTCAGGGCGCCAAGCAGGTCATGGTGGTGGACCGGCATCCCGACCGCCTGCGCCTTGCCGAGACGATCGGTGCGATCGCGATCGATGACTCGAAGGTGGACCCCGTCGAGCGCGTGACGGAGCTCACGAGCGGCCATGGCGCCGACAAGGGGTGTGAGTGCGTCGGCTTTCAGGCGCACGATCCGAAGGGACACGAGCAACCGAACGCGACCATGAACAAGCTCGTTCGTTCGGTACGTGCGACCGGCGCGATCGGTGTGGTCGGCGTCTTCGTTCCGCAAGACCCGAAGAGTCCAGACGCGCTCATGAAGGAAGGACAGATTGCCTTCGATATCGGCAACTTCTTCTCGCGCGGACTTCGACTGGGCTCAGGCCAGGCCAACGTGAAGGCCTACAACCGCGAGCTTCGGGACTTGATCCATAGCGGTCGGGCAAAGCCGTCCTTCGTCATCTCGCATCGTCTTCATCTCGATGCCGCGCCCGACGCGTACAAGCATTTCGACGCGCGCGAGGATGGCTGGACGAAGGTCGTGCTCAAGCTCGCTGCCTGACGAGCCTCCCGACGACGTGCCACCGGGAGGACGGCCCCCGCCGGGAGCTGGTGCAGGGCAGCACCCGCCCGGCGGCGGCGCCATCATCCCCGGCGGCGCGGGCGGGCAAAGGCGACGTGGTCGAGCGGAACCTCACGCCTGGGCTGCCGTTGGCTGTGGCGCGCGCGGCTCAACGATGATTTCCAGCGGAGGTACGCCTGCCCGCATACTGAAAGAGAACGGGGGCAATGTGGTCCAGGCAGACGTCGCGATCCGTGATTGTCGACAAAACAGCGCTCACTAAGCTCGGCCAAGCCCGCGTTCTCGACGGAACGAGAGCGTGGCCAGAATGGCAATCCGCACACCCCGGCGCGCGCCATCTCGCCAATAATTATCGTCATTTAAACGCCCTCGGTGTGTGAATGGGACGCGCCGGAACCAGGTCGATAAGGTACTCCCATGCGTGAGGAGCGCCCGTGAACAGAACCAGTCATCTCCTCCTGCTCCTTGTCCTGGCCGCCTGCGGCGCGAGCGGGGCGACCCATGCGGACAAGACGCCGGCGCGGGCGAGCGACACCCAGACCTCGTTGGCGGTGGAGAGCACGCCGGCGTGTCCGGCGTGTAGCGCGGAGCCGACGCGGTTTCTGAGGCAGTCTCGCTCGACCTTCGTGGTCGCCCACCGTCGCAACAGGAGCTCGAGGAGACCGTGCGCGCCGGCGACGTACCGCCCGCGATGATCGACGCGATGCTCGGGTCGGACGAGTTTCTCGTGCAGGTGCGTGAGTGGCACAAGGCGCAGCTGTGGCCGACGCTCGATGGCTTCCACATCCGCGCGGCTCCGGTCGGCTGGCGCGACACGTCGCGCATCGGCGGAGCTGCGCCCGCGGCAGCCCTGCCCGAACCACCTATCCAGTACTCCTGGAAATTGGCCGCGCTCTCGACGTTCTGGCCCCTTCCGCACGGCCCCAGCCCCGAGCCTTCTCCCCACAACTCAGCTACGAAATACTACTCTCGCTCGGCGTCCGCTATTGCGATACCGCGCCCGCCTACGACGGCAGCCAGGGCTACTACGGCGAGGCCTTCGCGACGATGCAGAATGCACGCGATGGCGTGTTCCTCGCGTCGAAGACGCACGAGCGGAGCCGCACCGGCGCGCTCGGGCTGCTGGGCCGCAGCCTGAAGACGGCTCGGCGTGGACCATCTCGATCTCTGGCAGATGCACGATCTCCGCACCGAGGAGGACCTCGAGGAGATGTTCGCGAAGTGGGGCGCCATCGAGGCCGCCGAGGAGGCGAAGCAGGCCGGCAAGTTGCGCTTGGTGGGGGTCACCGGTCACCACGACCCCGCGATCCTGATGGCGGCGATGGATCGCTACGCGTTCGACTGCGTGCTCGTGATCGGCATGAAGGTGCTCGCGGCGGGGCGCTTCGTGCGCGAGCGTGCCGCCACCGCCGAGGAGTGCATCCGCTACGCGATGGGCCTGGAGCGCGCGGCCTTCGAGAGACGCATCGCGCACCAGGCGAGCCGGTACGCGTACTTCAAGGCCTCGTGAGCCTCGCGCGCTGAGCGCGTTCGTTCTTCACGATGCGCGCGCGGAAGGCGAGGATCGCCGCCGCGTGCGCGCCCATCGCGCCGTCCTTCGCGTCCTTCGCATCGCCGTCGATGACCGCGTCCTCGCGGGAGAGCGTCGTCTCGTTCGGGCGGCGCTCCGAGGTGAGGTTTCCGTAGTGGATGTAGCCGTCGTAGAGGTCGCTGCGCTGGCCGAAGCCCTCGTCGTCGGGTTCGAGCGCGATCGGGTTCGACACACACGCGCTGCTCGGCCGCAGCGTCGAGACGAAGAACGGATTCGCCGGCGTGCTCGTGAGCGCGTCGACGATCGACACCGGCGACGCGTCGAGGTTCATGTCCTGGCCGTAGAAGATGACGCTGCCGCTGCCGTACGCGGGCGCGACGGAGAAGACCTTGCCCTGCGTGAGCGGGTACTCGTGCGCCATTCGGCTGCCCGCGGACTCCGCCGCCTTGTTCGTGTGCTGGGCCCCCATGTGGAGGAACATCCGGTCGGTCGCTGCGGGGAGCTTCGTCTTCATGTTGTAGTAGATGGCCTCCTCGCGACGCGCGAACCAGAGGGGGCTCTGGCCGACGGTCGCGTCGTCCGAGAACGTCGCCGCCCACATCGCGTGCGTCATCGCGACGAGGCGATCGCAGTCGGCCGCCGAGAGCTCGGTGCAGATCTGGGTCTTGTTGTTCGTGATGGTGTCGAAGTACGAATTGGCCTTCGCCTTGTCGCTGTCGCTCGGCGGGAACGACGGCGCCGTCGGCAACGTCGTGAGGACGAGGCTCTTCTGGGTGGTGAGCTTCTCCGCGACCGCCTGGATCGCGGTCACCGCGATGCTCGGCTCGGTCGGGATGTCGACCGCGGCCACCCGGATCGGGATGCCCTTCACCGCGAGCTCGCGGGCGCTCTTCGTCAGGATCGTTCCGAAGAAGTTCTTCGCCAGGCGCGGGAGGATCTGCTCGATCGCCGAGTCCTTGCCGGTGTCGATGTAGCGCTGGAACGCCGCCTCGTAGTCCATCGGCATCTCGAAGCCGAGCACGTTCACGCGCTTCTGCTGCGCGAGCTGATCGAAGACGAGCGAGCTCACGATGCCGATCTCGTTCTGGCCGTGGACCTCGCCGATCATGAACATCTTGTTGTCGCCGTAGAGCTCGGTGAGCGCGTGGAGGTCCCACGCTCTCGCGCCTTCGCTCCCGCAGCGGAGCGGGACTGCGGTGTCGGTCACGAACTTCGAGATCGCTGCCGAGGTCGTCGGCGCGGCTGTCGTGGTCGTGCACTTCGGATCGACGAGCTGCGGTGAGCACGCCGTCGGGGTGATCGGCGCGTCGGGCACGCTGCTGTCCACCGCCGGCCCGGCATCGGGTCCGGCCTCGATCGCGACAGGCGGATCCTTCTCTGGCTCACCTGCGCCAGTGGTGCCGCCGCAGGCCACGACCGCGGTCGTGGCGAGTGAAGCGACGAGAACGGCAGCGATCGTGGCGGTTTTCATGGCAAAGGATCCTCGGCGAAGGGAAGTGCAGCGCGGCGAGCCGCGTCGGAGGCCGGCACGCCAAGCAAGGCGTGTTCCACCGCTCGCGCTTGCGCGGAATGCGCGAGCACCGCGAGACCAAGCGCGCTCCGATCCGGTACCCCTGCCCGACCAATTCGATGCGATTCCAGAAGACAGGTGCACTCTGCGTTGCTTCGGCTCTGGGATGCTAGGCATCCTCACCCGAATCGCTCTCCAGCCCCATCGTCGCGCTCCGCTTCGGCCGGAAGCCGTACGACGTCGACTTGAAGTCGGCCTCATCGTGTTGCCTCGCGAAGGGTGCTTGTGGTTGACGTCAGCCACGCGTAAGTTCGCGTCCAGTGGCGAGCGTCGCCATGATCACGACAGTCCTTGTGGCAGGTGCGAGCTTGGTCGCCTGTACGCCAAAGGATAAGTACGACGCGCAAGCGCCTCGGCGCCGACGGCCGCCCCGTCGTCCCGGTCCACGTCCACGTCGAAGCTGGCGCTCACGTGTCCACCGAGCACGTGGAACGAGCTTCGAGAACGCAAGCCGACCTGGCAGCAGGAGACTTGTGGCACGACCTCGGTGATCTTCCTTTCAAAAGGGGGCACGACGAAGAGCTTCGTCCTGACCCAGCGACATCCGCTCGAGGGCAGGCGTGCGGCGGCGGTGCTGAAGGAGGCCGTGGAAATCTTGGCGCCGAATCTCGGCAAGCCCAGGGAAAGTCGTGGCGGCTGCGCGCTGCCACCCGAGAGGAGGCAAGCGCTGGAGCTGCTAGGCCACGCCGACGAGATCGCTGAGCTCGAGGCCAAGCTTCGCGCTCAGGGCGGCGACCGCTCCGCGCTGTTCGAGGCAGACGGGCATCGCATCACTGTGATGCTCGCCGATGCCGACGAGAAGAATGAGCCTGGCATGGCGATCATCAGGTGGACCGACGCCGAGGTGTGGACTGACTTCCCGGTCGTCCCGTGGGAGGGCATGACCCTCTGTGACTAGCTGGCGCGTCCGGCGACCCCGCGCGCGCGAACAGCTGCGAACGCAAGGCGAGACGTACGCTACAGCGGCGTGCGCCAGAACAGCGCCACGAGCTCCGCGCGACCGCTGACGTTGACGCGGCGATAGATCGTAGAGAGATGCGCCTCCACCGTCCCCTCCGCACAGCCAAGACGCTCGGCGATGATCTTGTTGGCGTCTCCGAGGGCGAAACGACCAAGGACCTACGATGGCGGCTGCTCAAGCGATGCGCGTCACCAAATTTGGCAATGCGGTCGGCGACGGGCGCGGGCGCTCGCCGGCGAAGCCAGAGTTGAACGGTAGGTATCCCGCCCCCATCGATCGCCGAGACTCTCCCCGCTGCCGCTCTTCGAGTCGGGCGCGATCCTCATCTACCTCGCCGAGAAGACCGGCCAGCTCCTGCCGAAGGATGCTCACGCGCGGGCGATCGCGCTGCAGTGGCTCATGTTCCAGATGGGGAGCGTCGGTCCGATGTTCGGGCAGCACGGTCATTTCGCGTCGTATGCGCCGGAGAAGATCCCGTACGCCATCGAGCGCTACACGAACGAGATCAACCGCGTCCTGCGCGTGCTCGACAAGCGGCTCGGCGAGGCAGAGTGGCTCGCCGGCAGCGAGTACTCCATCGCGGACATCGCGACCTTCCCGTGGACGCGCCACGCCCCGATGCGCGGCGTCGACATGACCACGCTTCCCAACGTCTCACGCTGGCATGCGGCGCTCGAGGCTCGCCCCGGCGTGCAGCGCGGGCTCGACGTCATGAAGGCGGAGCAGCAGCGCAAGCCGCTGACGGATGAAGAGAAAGAAGTTCTCTTCGGCAAGAAGCAGTTCGAAGTGCGCTGACCGGCAGCTGATCGGCTGAACGCGTCAGAGCTCGAAGCAGTACACGCGATTGACCTGGTCGCAGGCCTCGGTCGTCGAGCTGCTCCAGCGCGAGTCACTGAACTCCGCCTCGCCGACGCGACCGCTGCCCGCTCCGCTCCACAGGCCGCACTCGGGTCCGGAGAACGTGCCGTCAGGAGCAGTGCCGGTCCACACGCGGTCTTCGTCAACCGGCGCGATTACGCCCTTCTCGTCCTTGTTGAGCGGCCGCGAGAGCTGGCCGCTGACGAGCTGAGCATGGGTGGCCGCGACGAGCTCGCCGGTGACGAGGCGCCACGGTCCGGCGCTGGTGATGCGCGTCGCGGGGTTCGATCCGTTGATGGAGAGCCACGCGCGGTACGTGCCCTTCAGCCCCTGCGCCGCGGCGAGGCTAGCGCACTTCATGTCGGCGCCCGCGAGCCCGCCGAGCGACGAGCTGATCACGGACGAGGACACGAACGCGTGCAGCTCGCGATACGCGTCAACCGGTGCGGCGTCCGGGGCCGCCGCGTCACGCGGCTGCACGACGACCGGCGCATCGACGGTCGTTGCATCGCTGGTCGGCGTCGGCGTGATGCGTTCCGGCAGCGGCACGCCGAGATCGTCGCCCTCGACCGCCGGCGACGAGCATGCGAACGCCGCAGCTCCGCCGAGCAGCAGACAGGCGATGGCAGGTGAGCACAGACGCACGGGCACCCCGACATCATAGCGGCCAATCCGGCGCAGGCGAGCCGGTGCGGTCCCTATCCTCTTACGTCGTCTTACTCAGCGGCCGCGCAGGCGGACTGACAGGGCCGTCGCTTCGGCGAATTTTTTCTCGGGATCGCCTGCTCCCATCGTGATCGAGACGCGGCCCCCGTGGATGGTCGTCTTCACGACGGGCGCGCTGTTGATCTCGTCGTCGACCAGGATGGCGATCCGGCGCTGCGTCCACTCTCGCGTGACGTCCTCGAAGCGCTTGCCCCCATCCTCCGAGAGCGTCAACGTCACGTACACGTCTTCGGAGTCGCGTGACTGCATCGCCATGGCATCGGTCACGTCCTCCGTCTGCAGAACGGACGGACCCGTGAGCACGAACGTCCGCAGGCCGGTCACCTTGACGAGCTTCGTGTCCTCGTCGTAGTCGCCGATCTCCTCGAGACCGAAGCGCGTCTCGGGAGGCAGCGTGATGGAGGAGAGCCAGCGACGGAAGCGAGCGGTCGCCGCGGCCTTCGACTCTCCTTCGCGGAAGGTCACCCGCGCGAAGTTCACCTTCTGCGTCTTGTAGTTGCCCGCCGGCGCGTTTTCGAATCGGATCTCGAATCCCTGGCCGGAAGGAACCGCGTCCTCGGGCAGCGTGGCGAAGGGATCGATGGAGTCATCGACGCGCACGATCTCGAGCTTGGGACGCGGGCCTGTCGGCACGAAGGAGGGCGTGGTGAGGTGAAAGAGAGCGAACGCGGCGAGCGCTGCCGCCGCGGTCCCTCCCAGCACCATGTTCCTCCGCGCCACAGGCCACGGCGTCTCCGTCGCGTGCGTGGGGAGGGATTCGGTCGTCGTCTCGGCGCGCTCCGGTGCTTCTTCTCCGAGCAACCAGTGACGAAGCGTCATTGTGGCGCGCTCCGCATCCTCCTCCCGGACCAAGATCTCGGCCGGCGCATAGGGCGCGAAGACCTGCCAGAGCGACAGCATCGCCATTCCGCGAGCCTCGGACGGAATGCCGTCGGCCGCGAGCGCAGCGCGCAACACGGGCACCGCGGACGCGCGACGTTCCTCCCAGATCATCACCATGCCGGACGCCCCGCGCATCGAGCGCACGATCTCGATGCCGGCCACGACAATCATCGGCACGAGGAGCCCAGAGACCCGCGAGACCTGCGGCGCGAGCACCACGACCACGAAAAAAATGGCCGTCGGTACGAGCGCGCGGCGGAGGGCTGCGCGCGTCTCCTCCTGCATCTGGCCGCGGGCCTTGGCGCCGAGGCGGAGCGCCAGATCCGACAGCTCCGCGGGTCGATGCATCAGGCGCGCGAACACGACCATCACGACGATCGTCGTCGCGCCCACGATGGGCAGAAAGGCGTCGGTCGAAAGAAGCCCCTGGAGTGCGCGCGATCCCGGCACATGCCAGACCGCCAGCGTCGCAGGGAACATCAGGATCGCCGTGGCGAACACGTAAGCCTGCAGCGAGCTCGCCGGGAGCGGGATCCAGGGCTGCACCACGAGCTGCCGCGCCCCGCGATACGGCGCCGAGCTTTCCGGCGTGCCGGGCGCGGGCGCGGGCGGCGCACTGGGCCGACCGACGACGAGCCAGGTCGCGAACGCGATCGCCAGCAGGCCGAACGCCGTGAAGGCGAGCTCGCGCGGCATCGCGGCGTGCGCCCGCGCGCTCGCGGAGCCCATCCCGGACGGGCTCCGGAGGCCGATCGCTTCCATCAGGTTCTCGCCGAGGCCGACCAGGTGCGTGGCGCCGAGCAACACCACGAAGCCGTTCACGAGCCCGCGCTGCGAGATGAAGCGTGCCGCGACGAACTGGAGGCACACGCCGCCGACGAGCGTGAAGACGACGACCGGAACGCTGGTCGTGACGGCGTTCCCGCTGAGATCGCCCCGCTGGAGCGCCTCCAGCTGCGTGCCGATTCCGAACGCCTGAAATGTCGCGAGGACGAGCGCGAGGATGCGCGCTGCGCGATCGAGCTTCGCGCGCCCCTCGGGATTACCGTGGCGGAGCCGCGACCAGCGCGGGACGAGAAAGGCGCTGACCTCCACCATCCAGTACGCATTGAGGATCGGCGCGAGGCCGAGCGCGAGCACGCCAAACGTCAGGCGGTCACGCCCGTCCGCTCGATGAAGTCCGCGGGAATGCCCGGGAGGAGGAGATGCTCGCCCGCAAGATAGAGCGCCAGCGGTATCGCGATGGTGATGGCCACCCGGCGCGCGAAGGAGCTCATGGAGAGCGGGTGTAGCGCATGTTCTCGACTACGTCTTCTGCCGGGGCTTCGCGGGGGCCGGAGGCGGGTTCGTGCTGGTCTTCAGCGGGCCCGCAGGGACCGGGTGCCAGAACCCGCCGCCCACGAGGACCGGAGGCGCCTTCTCGTCGAGGCCGCTGTTCGGCATCGTCGGCGCGCCGCGCAGCTCGTCGACGACGTGGTACTCGGCCTTGTAGTTCTTCGCGAGCCACACCTCGCAGCTCCGCGAGAAGCCGTCGACACCGCCGTAGTAGATCTGCTCGAGATCGGTACCGCGCCAGGCCTTCGGGATCGGTGAGCGCCGGAAATCGTCGACGAAGTCACCCCACATGAGACTCGCGCGCGATCCTGCCGCGATGCCTGAATCCTGGTGCAGATTTCGCGCGGCAAACGTCGGGATGACGAGACGCACGAAGTGGGTGGAGCAAGGAGCGGAGGCAAGACCCCCTCCGCGCCCCCGTGACTCCGCGTAGATCTCCTCTCGGGCTGCGGTCGACGGCGGCTTCATCAGGCGGCTTCGTTAGTGAAGTTTGTGGGTCTATACTTCATCAGTGGCGACCCACGTGAAGTCCGCGCGAGGCTGGCCGGTGCTCGGGTCCGAGCGGCGGAGCTGGGAGCCGAAGGTGCGTCCCGCATCGCGGGCAGACCGCCTCTTCAAGAGCTACGAGTCCGCGCTGGTGCCGCTGATCGCCGAGCGCACGCCGATGCTCGGTCCGCGCGCCGTCGCGCACCTGGCGGACGCGAGCGCGGCCATCGCCGCGCTGGATGCTGCCGCCGAGCTCGATGTCGGGCCGCTCTGGGCGCAGATGCTGCGCTCGGAGTCGGTCGCGTCCTCCAAGATCGAGAACATCTACACGCGCCAGGAAGAGCTCGCGGCAGCGCTCGCCGGCGCGAAGGCCTCGAAGGCGGCGCGCGACGTCGCCGCGCACGTCGCCGCCATCGAGCAGCTCGTTCACGCTGCGGAGACCGGCGCGATCGGCACCGCAGCCATGTTGCGCGCGCACGCTGCCCTGCTCGGCGCGGATCCCGCCGAGGGCCAGCACGCCGGACGCCTGCGCACGGTGCAGAACTGGATCGGTGGGTCGGACGAGACGCCGCGCGGCGCCGTCTTCGTTCCCCCTGCGCCCGGGCGGGTCGAGGCGCTCATGGCCGATCTCGTGCGCTTCGTCGCGCGCGACGATCTCCCGCCCGTGGTCCAGGCCGCGCTGGCGCACGCGCAGTTCGAGACCATCCATCCGTTCACCGACGGCAACGGCCGGATCGGGCGCGCCCTCGTGCACGCCGTGATGCGCCGCCGCGGGCTCACCTCGCGCACGCTCGTGCCGGTGGCCGCCGCGCTGCTCGCCGATCCGCAACGCTACTTCGACGGCCTCACCGCGCTGCGGCAAGTGGGCGACGTCGACGGCTTCATCGAGCTCTTCTCGACGCGCGCGACGGCCGCGGCGCTCGAGTCACGCCTCGCGGTCCGCGAGCTGCTCACCCTGCCCGCCCGCTGGCGAGAGGAGGCGCGACCGCGGACGGGCTCGATGATGGACGTGCTCTTCGGCACGCTGCTCGAGAACCCCGTCTTCGACGTCGACCGCGTCTGCGCCATCACGGGAAGCACCCCGCGCGCGTCGTATGACGTCATCGCCAAGCTCGAGGAGCTCGGCATCATCAAGGAGATCACCAGGCGGAAGCGCGATCGCCTGTGGAGCGTGCCCGAGGTCTTCGAGGTCATCGACGGGCTGGAGCGGCGGATCGGCCGCCGCAAGATGCCGGGCTGACGCCGCGAACGACCGGACCGACTCAGTCGCCTGTGGCCGGCTCAGCGGAATCTGGGCCTGCCATCCACGCTCTCCGGTCTCTCGCCGCTCCCTTGTCCGCCATGGGCGGCTAACTTGTACTACTCTCGTCGAGCAGCTTGTCGGGTCCTTCTGACCGGAATCAAAGCGGGGCGGCCTGTCCCGCAGAGCGCGTTCGGTGATCTCGCAGCTCAGGGGCCGTGCTACGAAAACCTTCGTCGCTTTCGATCAACATTCACCGCCAGCGGCCGAACAGGTGCACATGCGTCTATCTCTAGCGAATCGTCCGTCCCCGCGAACCACGGCGACGGATACGCCTCCTCTGGCGCTGCGGACGATGGCTCGAGCGAGCGCTAGTGTTGCCGCGCACGCTGCGTGAGTCGATCTCCACCGGGCTGGGCGATCCTCGGCGCGGGTTCTCGTCGCGAACGTCGCCCGCTCGGAGGACGAGCAGGCGCCGTCACGCGGCACGGTC
>JAYTHX010000094.1:0-6205 GCA_043732195.1 Polyangiaceae bacterium | reverse complement strand
CCGGCAAAAACGCGTCACCGCGTTCACGCCCGCGGATGCGCCTTGTCGTAGGCGGTCCGGACATGATCCTGCGCGACGCGCGTGTAGATCTCGGTGGTCCCCAGATCCGCGTGCCCGAGCATCGCCTGCACCGCGCGCAGGTCCGCGCCGCCGCGGAGGAGGTGCGTCGCGAACGAATGCCGCAGCTTGTGCGGGGAGACCGGGGTGAGGATGCCGGCGCCCCGCGCGTAGGCCTTGAGGAGCTTCCATAGACCCTGGCGCGTGAAGCGCTTGCCGCGCGGCGAGAGGAAGAGGTGCGGATCGACGGTCGCGCCCTTCGCGTGGGGGCGAACCGCATCGAGGTACACGTCGATGCGGTCGAGCGCGATCTGCCCGACCGGCACCATGCGCCGCTTGCTGCCCTTGCCGAGGGGCGCGACGGTGCCGACCTTGCGATCGAGGTCGCCGAGCTTGAGCGCGCACAGCTCGGAGACGCGCAGGCCCGACGCGTACATCAGGTGGATCATGGCGCTGTCGCGGACGCCGCGCGCGGTGTCGAGCGGGGGCGCCGCGAGGATCTTGTCGACGTCCTCGTAGGAAAGGACGCGCGGCAGCTTGCGCGCGAGCTTCGGCCGGTCGACGAGCTCGGTGGGGTCGGTCTCGATGGCGCGCTCGCGCACGAGGAAGCGAAAGAAGCCGCGCAGCGCCGAGAGCTGCCTGGCGCTCGAGCGCGCGGACTTGCCGCGGCGTGAGGCGGTCACGACGAAGTCGAGCACCACCGCAGCGTCGATGCGGTGGACGTCGGCGGCCTGCGCGTCGTCGACATGCACGGCGATCTCGCCGAGATCGCGCGCGTAGGCCTCGAGGGTGTTCTTCGCGAGCGCGCGCTCGACGCGCAGATGGTCGAGGTAGCTGTCGATCCAGCCGTCCAGGCTCTGCGTGCTGCCCGAGCCGTTCATGCGATAAGAATAGGGCAGCGATCGCCGCGTGTCAGATTCGTGCAGCGGCGACGAGCGCGCGGAGGACCGGCGCGGGATCGTCCTCGCGCATGAGCGTCTCTCCGACCAGCGCCCCGTGCGCGCGCGTGGCCGCGATGCGCTCGACGTCTGCCGGCGTCTTCAGGCCCGAGAGATAGAGCGCGACCGCGGTCTCGGGGATGGCGGCGAGAACGCGGTCCGCGCGCATCGCATCCATCACGAGCGTGTCGAGATCGCGCGCGTTGACGCCGATGATCATGGCGCCGGCGGCGACCGACCAAGCGAGCTCCTCCTCCGTCACCACCTCGACGACCGCCTCGAGCCCGAGCGTCTTCGACTGCACCAGCAGCTGCGCGAGCCGTTCGGCATCGAGGATCCGCGCGATCAGCAGAACGGCGTCGGCCCCGCAGGCGGCGGCTTCGCGCACCTGCCGCTCGTCGATCACGAACTCCTTCGCGAGCACCGGGATGCCGTGGCCCCGCGCGGAGAGCGCCTTTCGCACCGCGACGACGTCGTCCCAGGAGCCGCCGAAGAACGGACCGTCGCACAGAACGCTGACCATCGACGCACCGGCCTCGGCGTACCGCACGGCGCGCTCGGCCGCGCTAAGCGCTGCCGAGAGCTCGCCGGCGCTCGGGCTGCGCCGCTTGTTCTCCGCGATGAGCCGGAGCGGCGCGCCCGCGGGCCGACGCATCGTCTCGGCCACCTGGCCGCGCGGTCCCTCGGGAATGCGCGCATAGCAGGTGCGGTGCTTGAGGCCGTGGATCTCGCGCCGCTTCGACTCCACGATGGCGGTGAGCACGCCGCTCATGCCGGCCCTTTCGCGCGCCGCGCGGCGTGCTGCCAGCCGGCGAGCGTGGCCTTCGCGTGCCCCGCGTCGATCGCGGCGCGCGCCTCCTCGGCGCACGCCCGCAGATCTCCACCGCGCACGAGGGAGAGCGCCGCCGCCGCGTTCAACACCACCGCGTCGCGCGCGGGATGCCCGCGACCCTCGAGGAGCGCCACGATCGCCGCGGCATTCTCCGTGGCATCCCCGCCGCGCAGCCCGTCGAGCGAGCTACGCGCCAGGCCGAAGTCCTCGGGCGCGACGACGCGCTCGGTGACCTGGCCTCCGTCGAGCACGCTCACGCGCGTCGCGGCGGCGGGGCTCAGCTCGTCGAGCCCGTCCTCGCTGCGCACCACCCACGCGCGCCGCACGCCGAGCCGACCCAGCGCGGCGGCCATCACGGGCCGCAGCGCGTCGTCGTAGACGCCCACCAGCTGGTGCGTGGCGCGCGCCGGATTCACGAGCGGACCGAGCGCATTGAAGACGGTGCGGAAGCCGAGCTCGCGCCGCGCCTGCGCAGCATGACGGAGCGCGGGATGATGTGCGGGCGCCATCAGGAACGCGATCTTCGCCGCACGGAGCACCTCGTGCTGGCGTGCCGGCGCGACGTCGATGGGGATGCCGAGCGCGGCCACCACGTCCGCGCTCCCGCAGCGGCTCGAGACCGAGCGGTTGCCGTGCTTCGCGACGTGCGGGCCACACGCGGCCACGACGATGGCCGCGGCGGTCGAGACGTTGAGCGTGTGCGCGCCGTCCCCGCCGGTGCCGCACGTGTCGACGACCTCGTCGAGCCCGTGGTCGACGCCGCTCATCACCGCGAGCAGCGCCTCGGCGGCCGCGACGATGAGCTCCGCGCTCTCGCCGTGGAGGCGCAGCGCGGTCGCGAACGCGCCGATCTGCACGGGCGTCCAGGCGCCTTCGAGGATCGCGACGAACGCGTCCCGCACGCCCGCCGCGCCGAGGGCGCGCCGCTCGAGCTGCGCGAAGATCTCGGGGAAGGATACGAGCGGCTCAGGCATCGGGCCGCGGCGCTCCGAGCAAACGCACCCAGTTCGCGAGCAGCGCCTTGCCGTGCGTGGTGAGGATGCTCTCGGGATGGAACTGCACGCCCTCTACCGCGCGCTCGCGATGACGCATGCCCATGATCTCGCCCTCGGTGGTCCACGCGGTGATCTCGAGGCAGGCCGGCAGCGTGGGCCGATCGACGATCAGCGAGTGGTAGCGCGTGGCCTCGAAAGGAGAGGGGAGCCCCGCGAACACGCCGCGGCCCTCGTGGAGGATGGGCGAGGTGCGGCCGTGCATGAGCCTGCCCGCGCGCACCACGTTGCCGCCGAAGGCCTGACCGATCGCCTGGTGCCCGAGACACACGCCGAGCACTGGCACCTTCGTCGTGGCGACCGCCTCGAGCGAGACGCCCGCCTCGTTCGGAGTGCACGGGCCCGGCGACACCAGCACGCCGTCGACGTTGCTCGCCGCGATCCCCGCCACGTCGATGGCGTCGTTCTTCACCACGTGCGAGGTCGCGCCGAGCTCGCCCAGGTACTGCACGAGGTTGAACGTGAACGAGTCGTAGTTGTCGATGACGAGGACGCGCACGGAGACCAGAGCTTACCGTCCCGCCTTGACCGCCGCGACCGTGGCGAGCGCGCGCCGTTCGATCGCGGCCTGCGCCTCGATCGACGCGAGCATCTTCTCCGGATCGCCGCCGCGCACCGCATCCTCGTACCGTGGCATCTCGGCCTTGCGCTCGCGAAGGATCGCGAGCAGCTCGTCGCGCTTGGTGCGGCCCCACTCGCTCTTGACGGTCGTGCTCTCGGCGACGCGCAAGGCCTGGTCGACCGCGGGTCTCGCGCGCGCCGTCACGGCGTCCGCGGCGGCATCTGCCTCGCCCTTGCCGGTCGCGGTGTCGGCCTCGCGCATCGCCTGCGACGCGCGGACGTCGAGCGCGACGATGCCCTCCAGCGCGGCCTTGTCCTCGGCGCGGAGCGTGGTTTCGTCGGGCTGCGCGCCCTTGGTGCACGCCACGCCGAACAAGAAGAGGCCGGCGGCGATCCCGTGCCGGGCGCTCACGCGGCGAGCGTCCTGCGGAGGAGCTTCCGGAGCCGCGCGCGATCGACCGCGTCCGCCCCGACGATCCGCAACGCTTCGCGGTTGCCTCGGCGCCAGACCCGCCGGGTCCATGCCCAGAGCGTGACGCCGCCCACCGATAGCTCCAGTGGGTACGTCAGGGTGGCGCTCTCGGGCTCGAGAATGCGGCGGACTTGCAGCCCGCTTGCCGAGACGTCGAGCAGCTCGACCACGTGCGGGATGCCGTCGATGTACTTGTTCGCGAACGTGCCTGCGAACCGAGCGCGCCCATCCAACCGGCGATCTTTGTTCATGACGACATTGTGCGCGGATGTATGCCTAGCGGGCAAGGGACCGGGCTGAGGGGCGCGAAAGGCCGATGAAACCAGGGCCCTAAGGTCGGAGGTGGGTTGGCGGTTGAATGCCAGGGAGCTGTGGAGCAGCTTGTTGCGCGTTTCTCCGCAAAACACTAACGTGACGCGCGTTTCACGAAGCACGGACAACTTCACGTTCGTTTCCGCAGGTCTGAGGGCTCGATGGCCGAAGAGAAGAAGCCGAAGATCGATCTGAAAGCGCGCCTGGGTAAGGGCGCCGCTACGCCGCCGCCGCCTCAGGCGGGCGCCGCGGGCATTCCCATGCCGTCGGCCCCGACGCCGGGAATGGCGCCGCCGTCGTCCGCGAGCGGGCGCCCTGCGCCTCCCCCCGCTGGTAGCGGTGGCTTGCCGATGCCTCCGGGCATCCCGGTCGGTCCGCCTCCCCAGTTCGGGAAGGCTTCGCACTTGGCGATGGACCCGAGCAACCCGCTCGCCGCCGCGGCGACGCCGTACCGCGCGCCGGCCCCGCCGCCGCCTCAGCCGCAGCGCATCGAGGTCGACGAGATGGCCGTGCAGGAGGCCCGCAAGGGCGCCCGCAAGCAGGGCCTCATGGCGGGCCTCGTGGCCGCCGTCGTGCTCGGCGCCATCGGCTACATCGCCGGCGGCGCGATCGAGACGAGCAAGGGCCGCGCGAAGTCGGTGGGAGACGCGAAGTCGCTCGCCACGGACGTCGCCAAGTCTCGCGACCAGCTCAAGCTCGTCGCCGACAAGGTCGAGGCCGGCAAGAACAGCCTCCTCAAGGACAAGAAGTTCCCCGACACGCTCGCCAAGGAGCTCGGCGGCATCAACGTCGACTTCGACGGCAACAAGCTCGCCGGCGTGCGCTTCAGCGGCTTCCCGCAGGACGTGACGTCGACGCTCATCGAGTACATCACGCTCGTGCAGACGCTGAACGACCGCAAGGCGGCCATCATCGGCCTCCTCTCGCGGCTCCAGAAGCCGATCACCGAGCAGCTCACCGCGGGCCAGAAGACGAACATCCAGTACGTCGTCTTCTTCGGTCGCCAGGATCCGTCGAAGAACCCCTTCGCGATGCTCGCGCCGCTCACCAAACCGATCGAGGCCGCCAACCCCACCGCCATCGCGCTCCCGACGGAGTTCACCGCGGTCGACCCGCTCACGCGCCAGAACATCTCGGCGCCGAAGTACACGACCGGCAACCTCGACAAGGCCTCGGCCGTGTACGTCCTCCCGAAGTCGATCGAGGCGGCGTGCCCGAGCGAGACCGCAGGTTCGATCGCTCAGCTGGGCAGCCAGCTGAGCCGCGTCCTCACCGATATCAAGGGTGAGCAGGCGCCGAGCGGCGGCGACGTCGTGACCGAGACCAAGCCCGGCCTCACGGAGAAGGCCGAAAAGCTCGTCACCGGCCTGAATCGCGTTCAATAACGCGTTCGCTCTCCGTGCCCGGAGAGAAGCCCCACACCAGGTCCGTGCGCGCCTCGCCGTCGATGCCGGCGGCGACGCGCACGTAGCCTCGTGACACGAGCGCGCTCGCGCGGAGCGCGCGGGAGACGACGCGTCCACGGCCGAGGACGGCGAGCAGCCGGTTGCCGATCGACGGCGGCTCGATCACGCTCGGCAGGACCACCACCAGCACGTCCGGCCCGAGCGAATCGGGATCGGGGAGCGCGCGCGCCACGGCCGCGACGTCGCCGGCGTCCGACGGCCCGAGCGCTACCGCGCGCGCCGCGACGTCGGACCGGAACGTGGCGCCCAGCGGCGCTACGAGGCGCCCTCGCGCATGCGTCGCCGCCGGCCCCACGAGGCGCAGCGCCTCGATCCGCGGGGGCGTCACGGCGTGGAGACTTCAGCAGGCGGCGCGAGCTCGGGCTCGGCGCGGACGATCTCGACCTTCACCACGCGGGTCTCATCGGCCTCGCGGACGATGAGGTCGTAGCCGTCGAGCGAGACCGTGGCGCCGACCTCGGGCACGCGCCCCGCGCGATGGATGATGAGGCCGCCGAGCGACTCGAACGCGCCGT
>JAYTHX010000093.1:0-6207 GCA_043732195.1 Polyangiaceae bacterium | reverse complement strand
GCCGCGTGGTCGTCGTCGGCGCCGCCGCTCTGGTAGACCATCATCCAGCGGTCGTTCCAGCGCACGACGTGCGGAGCCCACGCGTGCTTCTCGCCGATCGCGGGGTCGGCGTGCAGCGCGATGCGGTACGGCTCGGGCGCCGGGACGAACGCGCCCTTCTGCCACCGCGCGGGATCGTGCTCCTCGGCGACCGCGTGCACGAAGTCGACCTCGAGGTAGTCGCGCATCGGCTCGGCGTGAAAGATGCCGAAGAGGTGCCAGCGGCCGTCGGGTGCCTGCACGACGGTGTGGTCGTTCACGTAGTGCATGCCCTCGGGAAGCGCCGACGTCGGCGCGCTCCGCGCGGACCCGCCCGTGAAGCCGAGCCCTGCGCGCGAGCGCTTCGAGGCCCCACGCTCCACGAACGATCGCGATCGCAACGTGCGCGTCTACAGCGTGTGCCGCCGCTGCGCCCAGTGATCGGTCACGCCACGTTGAGCAGGTTCCACAGCGCGTGCACCACGAACGCGGCGACGAGTCCGCCCTCCGCATAGGCCAGCCCGAAGCCCACGCCGAGCAGCACGGTCTGGTAGAGCGCGATCTCGTAGATCCCGACGTGCGCGAAGCCGAAGGCCATCGACGAGACGAACAGCCCATACGCGAAGCCGTAGCGCCGCACGAGCACGTTCATGAGGAGCCCGCGATACACGCGCTCCTCCGCGAGCGGCATGATGCACGTCGACATGAGGGCCAGCATCGTCGACGCGCGGACGGTGGCGATCCGGCGCGAGAGCTCCGCGGCCTCGGCGCCGAGCAGGCGACGTGAGGCCTCGTCGAGGCGGCCGGTGCAGCGCGCGAGCTCACCGCCCGCATCCATGAACTGGTGGGTGCCATGGATGAGCGCCGCGGTGACGGTGAGGCCCGCGCCGATGGCAAGGAGCGTCGACACGACGTGCGTGCGCGGCGTCGTGAGGCGCTCGAGAGCGCGGCGATCGAGCACGCGCTTCACGATCTCCGGCACGACCAGCGCGTAGATCACGAACACCACGGCCTGCGGCAGCAGCGTGACGCCGCTTCTGCGCATCCCCACGAGGAGCAGCGGCAAGCCCGCGGCGACCGCGCCCGCGGCGACGACGAGCTTCGTGCTAACGCTCTCCCTCTTGCGGGTAGCGTTCGCATCGGCCCGCGAGATCCCGAGCTTGTCGAGCAGCTCGAGGGCGAGGCGCGCGCGCGTCGGTGCGCGCGCGAAGACCGTGAGGCCGGCGCCGATCGACAGCGCCAGCGCCACCCACACCGCGGGGTGGACGTTCTTGCCGCAGAGTCGCGTCACCACGAGCAGCCAGCGCATGCCGACGGCGAGGAGCGCGGCGCCCGCGATCCCGGGGAGGCGCGGCGCGCGGCGCGTGAGCTCGAACACGACGTAGGCGCCGAGCAGGAGGTCGACGAGCAGCCGGCCGCTTCCCAGCAGATCCTTCGCCACCAGCTCGCGGTCGAGCTCGAGCAGCATCAGCAGCGGCACCGCCGCCATCGCGAGCACCGCGAGCCGCAGCCGTAACCAGCCGGTGAGGCTCGGCACCGGGAGAGCGCGCGCGAGGTCGTCGCGGAGCGCAGCGTCCTCGTCGATCGCCGTGCCGAGGGGCGCGAAGGGGCCGGCAGCGTCGCGGGCGATGAGCGTCTCCGCGGTGACGGCGATCGCGCCTCCGTCGGAGGCGAGGTCCCCGGGCTCGCAGGCGCGCGCCGTCTCCTCTCCGGCGGTGCGGACGTGGACCACGCCGGCATGATACGGTGAAGCCGTGCTCCTCGGCATGACCCGCGGCGAGATCCTGCTGATCGTCTTCATCTTCGCGCTCGTCTACGGCGCTGGGCATCTGCCCAGGCTCGCCGCCAGGCTCGGGGGCAAGGGGAGCAAGCAGGACAAGGGGCGCGCGCAGCCGCTCGACGACTGACGGGGCGGCGTTGGAGCGAAGGTGGCGAGGGGGCCGCTTCTTGAATCATGGCGGACGAGCAGCCAGAGCAGCGCGGGACCGGAGCAGGCAAGGCGGAGGGCAGCACGCCCGGACGCTCACCCATCGTCTTCGTGGGCGATGCGACCGCGGAGATCGAGCGCATCGGCGACACGCTGCGGGCGGCGGGGTACGCGGTGGTGGACGTGCCGCTGACGACGCTGCCGGCACGCGTCGCCGCGCAGCGCCCCAACGTGATCCTGATCGACATCGACGCCGAGGCCGCCCTCGACGTCATCGCGCAGCTCCGCAAGCTCCCCGGAACCGGCGCCATCGATTTCGTGCATCTCGGCGGCGGTGACGGGCCGATCAAGAACGCCGAGGACGCGCTCGTGCACGACGGCAGCGCGTTCTTCTTGCGGCCCATCGACGTGGCGCTGCTGGTGCGGAAGATCGAGGCGCTCACGGGTGGACCGATCGCGCGCCGCGCGGCGCGCTCCTCCACGCCGCCGCCGCCGCCGCCGCCGTCGTCGTTGCCGCCGAGCCGCGCGCTGCTCGGCGCGACGCTGCGTGACATCCCGCCCGGGCGCCCGCCGAGCGACCGTCCGAGCTCGCCGCTGCCGCCTTCGCTCCCGGCGCCGGGGCTGCGGACGCCGGGCCCGCCGCTGCCGATGAGCACGACGTCGCTCGCCGATCTCGTCGATGCGCCGCGTTCGTTCGCGTCGTTCGGGACCGTGAGCCATGAGCTCCAGCTCCTGCTTGCGGAGGCCGAGCTCCAGGCCGAGGTCCTCTCGGCGAACGAGATGGTGGTGCCGACGCCGGACGAGGAGATCGAGGCGGTGCTCCCGGCCGACGTGCTCGCGTCGCTCGACGAGCCGCTCGACGGCGACGAGGACGACGACGCCGGCGGTGAGGGTCGATCAGGATCGAGCCACGACCGCGAGGGCACGGGCGCGCACGCGAAGGGCACCACGTCGGGCGGGTCGCGCAATCCCACGACGGGCACGGGCGCAGGTCGTTCGGCGAGCACCGGCTCGCAGACCAACGATCGCCGGCTCACGAGCGATACGCCGCCGCCGCGCGCGGTCACCAGCGGCGCCGCGGGAGGCTCGGCCATGAGCGAACCCGCGCGCAGTGAAGCCCCGCGCACCGAGCTCACGCGCGCCGATTCGATCCGCTTCCGCGGCGACGACTCGCCGCCGCCGCGGCCTTCGTCGTGGCATCCGCCGCCCCAGGCGGGCTCGGGGCCGCGCGCCGCCGATCCGCAGCGCGGCCCGAGTGTGCAGACCGCGCCCGCGACCGGCGCGGCGGTGATCCTGTCGCCGCTCGACGCGCGGAGGTTCTTCGCGGAGGCGGTGGCGCGCAGGGCGAGCGGGGCGCTGTGCTTCGAGAGCGACGGTGTGGTGCGGCGCGTGGTGCTGCGTGACGGCGATCTCGTCGCCGCCGCGTCGGGCGGCGAGCAGGAGTCTTTGGTGCACTTCCTCGCGTCGCGCGGCGAGCTCTCGCGCGAGGAGGCGCCGCGGCTCGCGGCAAAGATCCCGCCCTACGGACGGCACGCTGGCGCCGCGCTCGTCGCGCACGGGTGGCTCCGCCAGGATCAGCTCTGGGCCGTGCTCCGCGCGCACGCGGAATGGATCGCGTCGGCGATCCTCCGTCTGTCTCGAGGGTCGGCGCAGCTCGAGGCCGATCCTCCGGGACGCCTGCGTGGTGAGCCGAGCGTGTTCGGCGCCGCGACCGGGCCGGAGATCTTCGTCGAGCTGGTGCGCCGCGCGGTGCCCGCGGACGACGCCCTCGAGCGGCTCGGCGGCGAAGGGGCGCGCCTCACCGACGGCCCGAACCACGGGTTGCTTGCAGAGTGCAACCTTTCGCCGCAGGACCTCGAGCTGATCCAGCGCGCGCGAGGCGGCACCATCGCCGACCTCTTGACGCGCGCGAGCGACGGCGAGATCCTCTCGGTCCTGCATGCTCTCGCGCTGCTGGGGATCCTCGACGCGGTGCCGGCGCCCGACTTCGGACGACGCGGCGCGCGTTCGCTCCCCGATGCCGAGGTGGCCGCGCTCGACGAGGACGCGATCCGCGCGCGCGTCCGGGCGCGCCTCGAGCTCGTCGAAGAAGGCGACTACTTCTCGGTGCTCGGCGTGACCCGCGATGCGACGGGCTACGAGGTGCGCCGCGCGTTCGTCGAGCTACGACGCACGTTCGAGCCCGCGCGGCTGCTCGACCCGCGGCTCCTCGATCTCTCGGACGACGTCCGCAAGATCGTGATCGTGCTCGAGGAGGCGTACGAGATCCTCCGTGACGGCGCGCGCCGCGAGCGCTACCGCCGCGCCATCGACGCGCGGCCCGAGTAGATCAGCAGCACGTCGGGCGCGTCGAGGCCGCGGCGGCGAGCGCGATCGCCGCGAGGTAACCGGGATCGGACGGCACGAGATCCTCGCGCTGGAGCACGAACGGCGTGCGCGACGGCTCGAAGTGCTCGTCGAAAGTGACGAGCACGGTGGGGATCTCGAGCCGCGTGCGCTCCGCGAGCTGCACGAGCGAGCGCAGCGGCACGAGCGTGAGGCCCGACACCTCGGGGCCCGGGCGGTAGTCCTCGAGGCGGCGATCGCAGCGCAGCAGGTACACGTCGTGCACCTCGCGGTCGATGAGCCCGCTCTCGTGGCGGTGCTCCTGTCGGTGACGCATCACCGGCTCGAGCGCAGCGACGTCGATGGTGAGGCCGAGCTCCTCGTCGAGCTCGCGCGCCGCCTGCGCGAGGTTCTCGCCGAAGCGGACGTGCCCGGCGGCGCTGGCGTCGAAGCGGTTCGGCCACGCGTCTTTCCAGGCGGCGCGCCGCTGGAGGACGACGTTGCCCGCGCCGGTGACGATCCAGCAGAAGAACGCGAGGTGCCAGAGGCCCTGCTCGTGGATCTCGCGGCGCGTCTTCGCGTGGCCGGTGGGCCGACCCTTCGTGTCGAAGACCTCGAGCAGCTCGTCCGGATCGGTGGTGGCGGCGGTCATGGCGCGAGGCCCTGATCTTAGCTTCCCGGAGGACGACGTACGGCCACGAAACATCTCTGGGAGCGACACCCCCGACGAGCCGGTCTTGCGCATCGAGACGTTCGCGCTCGCCGTCGTGTCGCTGAGCGTGGTCGGATCTGGCGCCGGCGGGCCTGGGCGCGCGCGACGAGCGGCGCGTACGCCCTCCCCGCGCGGCCGAGCGTCCTCGGGACGCCCCTCGCGCTCTTCGCGATCTACGCGCTCTCGCGGCGATCGGTACGCGCCGCGCTCAGGAAGCCTTCTTGAAGATGTCCATCACGTCGGCGAGGAGCTTGAGGCCCTCGGCGCGCGGTCGCTGGAAGGCGTTGCGGCCCATGATCGAGCCGAAGGCGCCGCCGTCGGCGAGGCCCTTCACGTCCTCGAGGAGGCCGGCGCTGTCGCGGTTCTCGCCGCCCGAGAAGATGATGATGCGCTTTCCGTTGAATGCGCTCTGCACGCAATGGCGGACGCGGTCGGCGAGGGTCGCGGTCGGGACGTTGTACTTCTCGATGACCTTCTTCGCCTCGGCCTGCTCGATGTGTGCCGTGGGCGGCTTGATCTTGATGACGTGCGCGCCGAGCTGCGCGGAGATCTGCGCCGCGTACGCCGCGACGTCGAGCGCGGTCTCGCCCTCCTTGGAGAGTCCGCCGCCGCGCGGGTAAGCCCACACCACCGAGGGCATGCCGACCGACTTCGCCTCGGCGATGAAATCGCGGAGGTCCTGGTACATCTGGTTGCGGTGTCCCGAGCCGGGATAGATCGTGTAACCGACCGCGGTGCAGCCGAGGCGCTGCGCATCCTTGATGGAGCTCGTGAGCGCGCTGCACGGCTGGTCCATCTTCGCGAGCGTGTCGGAGTTGTTCAGCTTCAGGATGAGCGGGACCTGGCCGGCGAACTTGTCGGCGACGGCCTCGAGGAAGCCGAGCGGCGCGGCGTACGCGTTGCAGCCGGAGTCGATGGCGAGCTGGCAGTGATAGTCGGGATCGTAGCCCGCCGGGTTCGGCCCGAAGGAGCGGAGCGCGCCGTGTTCGAAGCCCTGGTCGACGGGGAGGATGACCAGCTTCCCGGTCCCGGCGAGCGTGCCGTGGTTCAGCAGGCGGGCGAGGTTTGTCTTGGTGCCAGGGTTGTCGGATCCGTACCAGGACAGGATCTGCTTCACGCGGTCGGTGACGGCCATCTCTCGTGCTCCTCGTGTCGTTGTTCTCGGGGCGGGGAGCGTACGGCGTCCGCATTTCCCGCGTCAACGTGCGGCGCAGGGTTCGTGACG
>JAYTHX010000092.1:0-17822 GCA_043732195.1 Polyangiaceae bacterium | reverse complement strand
TGTCAGCTGTCAGCTGTCAGCTGTCAGCTTCTCTCACTGCGTGCAGTTCTCGAAGCGCATCTCGGCGTGCGTCGCGCAGGTGCGCTGCTGGCTCGGCGCCTCCGCGTCCGGGCAGTCGAGAAGGCCCCAGACGCGGCCGCCGGCGACGGCCTGGCCCGCGGCGGTGCTGAACGTGATCGTGCAGTTCTTCGCGCCGCTGTAGGTCTCGCCCTTGCGGGTCAAGGCCGCGCTGATGCCCGGGCTCTCGAGGCCGCGCAGGACGTGACCGGTGACGGTCATCGCGCCGCCGCTCGGACCGCTCAGCTCGGCGTGGAGCGCGAGGTCGAACCCATCGCCGGCCTCCACCACGGAGCACGAGACGCTGACCGTGCCCTGTCCGTCCTGGCCCCCGTCGTCGACGGGGCGGACGGGATCCTTCAGCGGGCTCTCGGGATCGTCCGGGTTCACGCGGCCTTGCGCCGGGTTGCCGAAGCTGCCGATCATGAACCACGTGCCCATCTGCGTGCACTCCGCGGCGGAGTGGCCACCGCGCTTGATGCTGCTGTCGAAAGTGACGCGCGGGGTCGCTTGCGTGTCGTCCTTGCAGCCGATCACGAGGATCGACGTGACCAGGGCAACGCTGAGGCTGACGAGCAGGTGCTGACGTCGGAACATCGGAGGTCTCCGCGCGAAATAAAGGGGAAAGGGAAGGACGCCATCCATTCTACATGAATGGCCGAGCCGACGCGCCTATCCGGCAGATCGTCGCTTTTTCAGACGGCCGCTGCGGCCCGGAAGCCTCGCTCGAGGTCGTCACGCAGGTCGCCCTCGTCCTCGACGCCGACGCTGAGCCGGATGAGCCCATCGCCGATGCCGAGCACCTTGCGGTTCTCGGCCGGCACGCTCGCGTGCGTCATGATCGCGGGGTGCTCGGCGAGCGACTCGACGCCGCCGAGGCTCTCCGCGCAGACGAAGATCTGGAGCGCCTTCAGGAACGCGGTCGCCGCGGGCAGACCGCCCGCGAGCTCGAAGCTGATCATCCCGCCGGGGCCTTTCATCTGACGGGCGGCGATGTCGTGTCCCTTGTGCGTCGTGAGGCCGGGGTAGAACACGCGCTCGACCTGCTTGTGCTTCGCGAGGTGGTCCGCGATCGCGCGCGCGCCCGCGACGTGCTGCTTCATGCGCACGCCGAGCGTCTTCAGGCCGCGCAGCACCATGTAGCAATCGAACGGGCTGGGGACGCCGCCCACCGACTTCTGGAGGAAGTGGAGCTTCTCGGCGGTCTCCGCGTCGCTCGTGAGGACGGCCCCGCCGACCACGTCGGAGTGGCCGTTCAGGTACTTCGTCGTCGAGTGGACCACCATCGTGGCGCCGTGATCGAGCGGGCGCTGGAGCATGGGCGTGGCGAACGTGTTGTCGACGGCGAGCGCGGCGTCACCCTTCTTCGCGATCTCGGCGATGGCCGCGATGTCGAAGATCTTGAGCATCGGGTTCGACGGAGTCTCGAGCCAGACCAGCTTGGTGCTCGGGCGCATCGCGTCCTTCACCTTGGCGAGGTCGCTCATGTCCATGAACGTGGCGTCGAGGCCCCACTGCTTCATGACCTTGTCGAAGATGCGGAACGTGCCGCCGTAGACGTCGTCTCCGCAGAGCACGTGATCGCCGCTCTTCAGCCCCAGGAGCACCGCGGTGGTCGCAGCGCAGCCGCTCCCGAACGCGACGCCGTGCTTCGCCCCCTCGAGCGCCGCGAGGCAGCCTTCGAGGGCGGTGCGCGTGGGATTACCGGCGCGCGAGTAGTCGTAGTCCTTGTACCCTCCGGGGCCGTCCTGCGCGAACGTGCTCGAGAGCACGATGGGGGTCATCACCGCGCCGTGGACGGGGTCGGGCGTCTGCCCGGCGTGGATGCAAAGCGTTTCCGGGCGAAGGCCTTCGTCGTGCATGGCTGCGGCTTAGCACAGCGGCAGCAGCGCGAGGACCGCGCGCGCCGACGGAGGGCGTTGTGCCGCGTCGTGAGCGAGACAGGCCACGAGCACCGGAGCGAGCGCGGCCGTCACCACCAGCGGCTGCTCCGCGGCGCGAGCGAGCACGGCGGGCAGGGAAGGCCCGTCGCGCGGGACGACGCCGGTGACGGCGTGCAGCACGGTCGCGGCGAGCGCGAACAGATCGCTGGCGACGGTCGGGGTCTCGCCGCGGGCGATCTCCGGCGCGCAGTAGCCGACCGTGCCGCAGAACGCGCCGTCGCGCGCGGCTCCGTCGCGCCAGGCCGCGAGCTCGAGATCGAGGAGCACCGCGCGCGTCCCGGCGTCGTCGATGGCAACGTTCGCGGGGCTCAGGTCCGCATGGACGATGGAGAGCGCTCCGTGCTCGTCGCGGGCGTCGTGGAGGTCGGCGAGCGCCGCGAACGCCGCGCGAGTCGCGCGCGTCGCCCAGTCGGGGTCGAGCGGCGCGCGCGCGAGGCGGTCCGCGAGGGTGGGGAAGGCGAGCTTCTCCATCCGTAGCCACGGGCCGTGCGCGTCGTCGCCCGCGGCGACGAGGCGGGGCGTCACCCGGCCCGCGAGGAGACGCAGCAGGGTGGCCTCGTCGCGGAGGCGCGCGATCGCCTCGGGCTCGGCGCGATCGCGCGCCGCGAGCCGCTTCTCCACGAGCCGGATGGGCGACGCTCCGGGCCCGTCTGCGGCGATGACTTCGGTGATTCGCATCGAAAATTTGATGTGGCCCGAGGGCCCACCTCGGGTCATGGTAGGCCGGTGTCGAAGCCTTGGCTCGGTCTTGCGTGCGTCGCCCTTCTCCTCGGCGCCGCAGGGGCCTGCAACTCCGCGGACCTGAAGCAGCCGGCCGGCGCGAGCAGCAGCAGCGGTGGCACGAGCGGCGGGGTCGACGACCCGGGCAACGAGGATCCCGAGGCCGGCACCCCCGAGGCCGGTCCCGGTCCGGTCCCCGATCCGGCCATCATCCCCACCAGCACCGGGGTGACGGTGCAGATCCAGCCGAGCGATTTCGGCGCGCAGATCGAGGCGTCGATCCGCGCCGCGCAGACCAGCGTCCACATGACGATGTACCTGCTGACCGACACGACGATCATGGACGCCCTCGGCGACCTGCACGACGCCGGCAAGGACGTGAAGGTCGTCCTCAACAAGACGTTCCCGCCGAATGGCGGCGACAACGCGTCGGCGTTCGCGAAGCTCCAGCAGCGCGGCGTGCCCGTCGTCTACGCCCCGTCGGCGTACACGTTCACGCACGCGAAGACGGTCGTGATCGACAGCGCCAAGGTCCTGGTGATGACGATGAACCTCACGCAGACGAGCGCGGGCTCGAACCGCGAATACATCGCCACCGACAGCGACCCCGCCGACGTGGCCGACTGCGAGAAGCTCTTCGCGGCCGACTACGCGGGCAACGCCATCACGCTGAACAGCAAGCTCGTCGTCTCCCCCGAGGCCGCGCAGCCGGTCTCTCCCGGCCTGCGGCTGAAGGCGCTCATCGACAGCGCGAAGACCTCGCTCGACGTCGAGGTGCAGGCGCTCAGCGACACGGGCCTCACGGACGCGATCATCGCCCGGCACCGGGCGAAGGTCGCGGTGCGCGTGGTGCTCTCCGCCGCGCCGGGACAGAGCCCGACCGAGCTCTCGATGATCGCGAAGCTGAAGGCCGCGGGCGTCCCGCTGAAGGGCGTCCTCGATCCCTACATCCACGCGAAGACCATCGTGATCGACGGCACGCGCCTCTTCGTCGGCTCGCAGAACTTCACACCCACGGCGCTGAAGCAGAATCGCGAGGTCGGCGTCGTCACCGATTCGGCGGTCGAGTCGAAGAAGATCACCGATGTCATCGCGAAGGACTTCGCGGCCGGCACGGCGTTCTAGCGCGCTACTTCGTCCGGTAGGCCGTGCCGACCAGCGTGACGATGGTGCGGCCGCTGAAGTCCCAGGCGGCGCGGGAGGAGACCTCCTCGATGCCCACGAACGTCGCGCCCTTCGCTGCGGCCTGGTTGCGGAGCTGGTTGAAGGCCTCGCGGATCGACGCGGCGTTGTCGCGGCCGATGATCTGCGCGCTGACCTGTCCGGCGGGCTCGTAGATCTCGCGGTTTGGCAGATCGCTGATGATCTCGACGTTCGCGGCCTCCGGGTTGAGCAGGGCCTTGTCGGGCAGCGTGTCGGCGCACCCCGCGAGGGCCGAAAGGGTGAGCAAGAAGGTGAAGCGAGAGCGGGCTCCCATGACAGGGATCGTGGCCTCCCGGGGCTCGGAGGTAAAGTTCGCGTCGTTCCGAGCTTGCAACTCCGCGTCGCGTGGGTATGGTGACGCCGCTTCGACACGGTGGCCGTAGCTCAGTTGGTAGAGCGCCGGATTGTGGCTCCGGCTGTCGCGGGTTCAAGCCCCGTCGGTCACCCCACGTAACTCTTGACTTTTTCCTCCGCGGCCCCGCTTCAGGGCCCCGCGGCGGCCTCAGCGAAGGCGCACGTCGCGTAGACGAGGGGCTCGGCGGCTCGTTGCGCCGTGGGGCCCGCTTCCACTGGGAAGTCCGCGCTCGCCCCTTCGCGGAGAACACCCGCCACCGGCTGCCCATCGCAGAAGAAGAGCTGAGGGATACCGCGAAATCCGAGGTCGACCACCGGCACGCACTGACCCGGACTGCACGCGGAGTCGGCAGCGACCGGCACGCACGGCAGAAGACCGAGCCCCACGCCGTGATCCATCGGGCAAGCGCTCTCGCGCGGGCAGTCGGCGTGGCTCTCGCACCGGCGCACGCAGCGGTTCGCCGCGCATGCATGACGAGGCGCGCACTCCTCGTGCGCTTCGCACGGGTCGCCCATCACGCCCTGACCTGCCACCGCGCAATAGCTCCCCGGGGAGAAGGCCGTGAGCGGATGCGTCTCGAAGCACGCCCGCCCGCCGCTGCAGCCGCTGCTCGTCCACGGGTCGCACGGCGCGTCGACGGTCGCGCAGGCGGCGCGCTTTCCGGCAGTCCGGGTCGGCGCAGTCCACGATCTGGTCGCCGTCGTCGTCGATGCCATTCGCGCAGGCAGCCTTGGAGCTCCCGCAGAAGCGCGCGCACTTCTCTTCCTCGCAGTCCGCGCCCGTTGCGCTGCGCGGCAGCCCGAACGGCGGCGCTGCATGGCAGCTGCGTTTCTAGGAGCCCGAGGGCGGGCCCGCCTGGCTACTTTGCGCCCTTGAAGCGAATCGGCCGGAAATTCCGGCCGTCCGAGATCTTCAGCGTGGTGCTGTTCACGGTCGTGAAAAAATAGGTCTTCTCGGCCGCGTTCGTCCCGCAGCGCGACTCCTGGAGGATGAGGGCCTTGCCGGCGGCCTTGTCGACCCACCCGCCGAAGAGCATCACGTGGCCGAAGCCGTTCAGGGCGTCGCCCGGCTCCAGGTCGTCGACCGTGATCAGCGAGCTGACGGACGTGTCGTCGGGCGCGAGCGAGCGGGTGGTCTCGCCGGGCGCTCCGAGGCCCCAGGACCACGAGACGAAGCCCGAGCAGTCACTGCGATACTTGTCCCATTCGGCGCTCTTGGCCGTTCCGCTCCGCGAGCAGGTGCCGCCGCAGATGACGTCCTTCCCGTCGTTCGGCCCGCCGCAGTACGGCATGCCGGCGTCGATCCATTCGCGGGCCCGCGCGAGGATGCGTTCAGAGAACGAAGCATCATGAGGAGGGGCGGAGGGAGCAGTCTGGACGGGCGCTGGCCCCTCGTCGTCGGGTGCTCCCGGATCGCTCTCCCCCTTGTCGGCCTTTTCGGCGCCGCCAACGTACGGGTTGCGGCCCTGGGTCAACGACCCTGGATCTTCCCCGCACCCAGGCACCAGGGCCATGACCAGCAATAGTGCGAAAATGTAGCGAAACGTACGCAACATCCCCGGGGATCGAGCAAGACGCGCGCCCGAGCGCGAGACCGGGATCACGGGAGCCTCGGAGGTCCGGAGCGATCTCGAAGGCGCCCGCGGCCTAGCCGGCGGTCTTCCAGGCCTCGTGGGCGACCTTTGCGGCGCGGGCGATGTCGTCGCTGTCGGGATCGCGCGCGATGTCGACCGACGTGCCCTCGACCATCCCGCGCGTTGCCGCGAGCAGGCCTGATTCCAGGGCGACGAGGTCGTAGCCGCCCTCGAGGACGAGGGCAATCCGCCCTTGCGCCGTGCGATCCGCGATGGTCCGCAGCGAGCGCGCCATCCAGCCGAACGCGTCGGCGGAGAGGGTCATCTCGGCGAGCGGGTCGCGCGCCGACGCATCGAAGCCTGCGCTCACCAGGATTAGCTCCGGCGCGTACTCCTCGAGCACGGGCAGGATCACGCGCTCGAAGGCCGCGCGGTAGATGCCGTCGCCCCCACCCGCAGTGAGCGGCACGTTGACGGTGAAGCCCTTGCCCTCGCCCTCGCCCGTCTCGAGCACCGCGCCCGTGCCCGGATAGAAGGGGAACTGGTGGGTCGAGACGTAGAGGACGCTCGGGTCGGAGACGAACGCGTCCTGCGTTCCGTTGCCGTGATGGACGTCCCAGTCGACGATCGCGACGCGCGAAAGGCCGCGCGCCCGCGCATGCGCCGCGGCGATCGCCACGTTGTTGAGGAGGCAGAACCCCATCGCGTGGTCGGGCCGCGCGTGGTGCCCGGGCGGCCGGACCAGGGCGACGCCCCGCTTGTTCGGGCCGTCGATCAGCGCGTCGACCATTGCCACCGTGCCGCCCGCGGCCAGCTCGGCGACGGCGACGCTCTCCGGCCCGACGTAGGTGTCCGCGTCGATGTAGCCCTGCTCTCCGCCGAGGGTGCGCAGCCACTTTATGAACTTGGGGTCGTGGACCCTCTCGAGCTCCTCGTCCGTCGCGGGCCGAGGCTCGACCGGTGCGAAGGACAGCTCGGATCGCTCGATCGCGGCGCGCGCCGCCTCGAGCCGCTCCGGCCGCTCCGGGTGGTACCCGTTCGAGCGGTGGCGGAAGAACCTGGGGTCGGAGAGTAGAACGGCGTCAGTCATGAGTTGCCGCAGCGGAGTCCACGATGATAGCGTCTCGTGGCAGTTTCCAAGAAACGTTCCGAGGGCGGAATGCGAAACAAAATCATCGCAGTCAACGCCGTGATCGTGCTCATCGTGGGGCTCCTTGCCTTCGCGATCGTTCGCACGCAGCTCGCGGTAGAGACAAGCAGTACGGATCAGCTCAAAAGAAGCGCTCAGCGTGATGCGGCAGGAGCCGCGGCACAGCTGCAGCTGGACGGGCTGCGTGCCGAACGCTGGCTCGCGATGAAGGCGAACGAGCCGGCGACGCGCGCCGCGCTCGGCAAGGCCACCCCGGACGCCCGGGGAGACGCCGCGCGTCAGCTCTGCGACCAGATCGCGAGCACCGCATCGGCCGCGCTCGGCGCGAAGCCGTCGATCGTCGCGATCGTCGACAACGCGGGAAAGATCGTGGGCCGGAACGGCTCCGACCTGAACCGCGGCGACGACATCGCGACCGCGTACCCGTCCTTCAAGGAGGCGATCGCGAAGGCTCACCCCGGCTCGGACGTCTGGACTGACAAGGCGCGCGCCGATCAGTACATCGCTTCGTACGTCCCGGTCCGCGCCGAGGACCGCGCCGCAGGCATGCTGCTCATCGGCGTCGCGATCAACGACGCGCTGGCGCGGGTCACCGAGACCACCACCGGCCGCGGTGTCCTGCTCGTCTCCGCCTCGGGTGACACCGTCGCGAGCACGAACAACGCCGGCGAGGACGTGAAGGCTGCCGTCAAGAGCAGCGGTGGGGACGTGAAGAACGCGCTGACCACCGGCAACATCGTTGCCGGCGGCTCGGGCGACGTCATCTTCGCCGCCGCTCCTCTCGCGGGCTTCGGCGAGGGGCACGGCACGGCGGTCGTCGCCGCCGCGCCCGGCTCGCTCCTCCCGAGCGCGAGCGCGATCCCCCTCTCGATCCTGGGCGCGACGGCGCTAGGGCTCATCCTCGTGATCGCCGCCGGGTGGTTCCTCGGGAACTACATCTCGCGCCCGATCGCGTCGCTCGAGGAAGGACTCCTCATGATCCTGAACGGTCAGACGGACAAGCGCTTCGAGCTCGACCACGCCGAGCTCGGCGGCCTCGCCTTCCGTATCGATCAGCTGCTGAACCAGCTGATGGGGGTCGAAGAGGACAACACCGACGACGAGGGGCGCGTCTCCAAGGCGCCGACGGCGGCGAACTTCGGCGATGCGCTGGCAGTCGACAAGAGCGGCCAGCACGCGGCCGCCGGCGAGGTCGACGCGGGCAGGCTCGCGGCCGAGCCGGCCGAGGCCTACTACGGCCGCCTCTATCGCGAGTACATCAACGCGAAGAAGGCCCTCGGCGAGCAGGTCGACCACATCACGGATGCGGCGTTCAAGAGCCGCATCCAGGGGATGGAGCAGGACGCCTCGAGCAAGCACGGGCGTCCGGTGCGCTACCACGTCCAGTCCAACGGCCGCGAGGTCGTCCTTCTCGCCGTTCCGCTGTGACACCCCTCGCACATTCACTCGCTTCGCCGTGCACGGTCGCCAGCGCGACTTAGTCTAGGAGCCCAATGGGCCTGTTCGATCTGTTCAAGGGCAAGAGTGGCGGCGGCGCCAAGGCCGACGGCGGCGAGAAGAAGAAGAACGCTGCCGCGAAGTGGGCCGAGGCGTGCGGCAGCAAGCGAGCCCAGGCCTACGACCGCCAGGAGGCGATCCAGGAGCTCTGCAAGCTGCGGTCGGCCGACGGGGTGGAGGCGCTGCTGAAGCGCTTCACCTTCGCCATCGATCCGTCGATCACCGACCAAGAGGAGAAGGACGCCGTCTTCGAGGGCATCGTCGCCGCGGGGCGCGAGGCCATCGAGCCGGTGCGCACGTTCGCGGCAAAGGCCGAGAGCATCGCGCAGCCGCTCCGGATCATGAAGGAGATCCTGGGCGCGGAGGAGCTGGTCGACGAGCTGCTCGTCTGGCTCCAGCGCTGGGATACCGAGTACGCGAAGTTCATCGACCCGAAGCTCCAGATCCTCCAGGCGCTCGAGGAGAACGAGAACGAGAACATCCGCGAGGCGGTGGAGCCGTTCCTCCAGGACGTGAACGAGCCGGCGCGCTTCCACGCGGTGGCCGCGACGCTCGCGCAGAAGGACGACGACGCGATCGAGCCGCTGATCGCCGCGCTCCTCGAAGAGGAGAGCGTGCGCGTGCGCGCGAAGATCGCCGACGGCTTCCTGGCGCAGGCCTGGGAAGTCCCCGAAGGAAGCCGCGACGCGGTCCGCAAGGTCCTGCCCCCGCAGTACGCGGTCGACGGCGCGGGCCTCTTGACGAAGCGCGGCTGAGCCGTCTGCTCGTCGCGTCGGCCCGAGAGATCGGGCCGCCAAGCCGCACAAGACGCCACGGAAGATCTTTCGAGCGATCCGCGCGGGCGACTTGGCGGCCAATCCTCTCGGCGGGCCACTGCGAGCGATGGGCAGCTGCCTTGAAATGAAAAACGGGAATCGCCTCTCGAGCGATTCCCGTTTCTGCGTTTCGCGTCGCCGCTGGGGAGCGGTTACTCGCTGATGGTCGGCTTGGTCGGGAAGTAGAAGCCCGCGCCGACGAAGACCATCTGATTGAACTTGAAGGTGCGGTCTTCCTTGTCGATCTTGTTGTCGGGGAAATTGCCGTCCGGCGCGGCGCCGCGGGAGTCGAAGCCGCCGCGGTTCCACGAGAACGGGTACGCGCGGTACTCCATGTTGATGCTGACGAGGCCGGCCGTGTAGAGCGTGAGCCCGAGGCCGAACGTCGGCGCGATCGCCGTGCGGGTGTTCGTCGCGAACGACTGCGGCGTTGTGCAGGCCGTGCAGTCCGCGCGCTCCTGGACGCCCACGAAGGCGACGCCGCCGTGGAGGTAGAGGTCGGTGTCGACGAAGACCTTCTGGAACACGGCGAGCTTGCCGCGGAAGGGACTGAACGTCACCTGCGGCGCGGCCATGTATTTCATCTTGCCGACCTGGTCCGCGTAGTTGCCCTTGTCCGGGATATTGACGCGCGTGCGCGTCGTCCCGCGAGGCGCGGTCGAGTTGATCTTGTCGGTCAAGTCGGTGTCGACGTTGATCAGGGCATAGCCGCCGAACACGCCCACGCCGAGCCAGTCGAAGATGTTGTACTGGAGGCGACCCGAGAGAAAGAACGGGCGCTCGTACTCGAAGAGGAGTGGCAGTCCGGCGCCGATCGCGACCTCGAACCGGTTCTGCCGGTAGAGGCGCAGCTTCCGGACGGCCGGTGCGCCGGCGAGCGGGCCCGTGATCTGGAGCTCCTGCGCCGCGGCGGGCTTCGAGACAGCCGTTGCTGCGCCGAATGTCGCCACGGCCGCGACGATCGCGCCAGCCTTCAGAAGTGTTCGCTTGATGCCCGTCATGGTCGGCCTCGGCGTCGGCGTGTTGCTGTGGTGGCGCATCACTTCGGAAGCCGATACTCCCAGCTGAACGGCAAGAACATGCTGATGCCGAGCTGGGCTTGGAAGTTGTTGGTGAGCGGCTTGTCGCCGAACCAGGTGTTGGGATCGCGCTGGCCGGCTTGGGTCGGCGCGACCTCGGTGGCTTCGAGCTGTTCAACGTAGATGTAGTCGCGCACTTCCATCGTCACCGCGAACCAGCGGTTGAGGAAGACGCGGAGGCCGAGACCGACCGACATCGCGAGGCGCCAGTCGTAGTCGAACTTCCGGTTGTCCGGGTCGATGACGGCAATGGGGCGCGTGCGGAGCGCGCCGACGCCGCCGACGATGTAGCCGTCGTAGTGGAAGATGAACTGCTGGAAGCCCGAGAATTTTCCGTACATCGGGACGTACGTGAAGTTCACGGTCGCGGCTGCCTGGTACTCGTTCAGCGGAACGGCGAGGCGCGTGGCGCGGCGGTTCTGGAAGTTGAAGTCCGAGTCGCTGTTGAACGGCTGGTGGAAGGTGCCGTTCAGACCGAGCGCGAGAACGTTCGTGAGGTAGTAGTTCACGCCGAGACCGGGCCCGCCGTGACCGACGAACTGGTCGTTCAGGCTGAAGCTCCAGTAGGGCATCAGCTCGAAGCGACCGCGGCGCAGCGCGTAGATCTGCTGCACGGCGTAGACGTCGGCCTTGACGGTCTTGTTGGCGGCAGCCTGGATGTCGCCCGGCTTCGGACAGGCCGAAGGGTCGATCTCGCAGATGCCGCCACCGGAGCCGGTGGCCGGCGGTGTACCGGTGCCCGTATCACCACCGGGCGGCGTCGCAGGCGCGTCTCCACCGGGGGGCGGGGCATCGATGTCACCGATATCTCCTCCTGCACCTGCCGCAGGCGGCGCGGTCGCCGGCGGCTTCGCCGGGGCGGCAGCAGGAGGCTTTCCTCCCGGCTTCTTCGGCTGCGCAAAGGCAGCCTGTGGCAACAGCATGGCTGCGGCCATACCTGCCAAGAGGAGCCAGACTCGAGCCTGCTTCATCGAGAGACCCCTTCCGTTTCGTCGTGCGCGTGCGGTCGGTTTTGCAAGGCGATCATCATCTGGCGGGCATCGTTTGCAGCGTCTTCTGGAGACTGGCGAGAGTGCCTAACACATCAGAAAACTTAGGGATTCGGCCTTCTTGCAAAACCGCGGGGCACGTTATCATGATCTTTTTCGGCTGAGCAATCTCTAAACGAGTCTCGGCAGAGATCACGCGGCGGCGGCCTCGTCGTCGTCACGCCCGAAGAGCGCCTCGACGAAGTCGACGGCGACGAACTCTCGCAGATCTTCTGCCCGTTCGCCCAGTCCGATGTAACGGACCGGGACCTTCAGCTCGTCGCAGATGCCGAGCACGACGCCGCCCTTGGCGGTGCCATCGAGCTTCGTCAGGATGAGACCCGTGAGCTCCAGGGCCTCCTTGAACAACGCGGCCTGCGTGAGCGCATTCTGACCGGTGGTGGCATCGAGGATCAGCAGGGTCTCGTGGGGAGCACCGTCCATCGCCTTCGCGATGGTGCGCTTCACCTTCTTGATCTCGTCCATCAGGTTCACCTTCGTGTGGAGGCGACCTGCCGTGTCGACGAGCAGGATGTCGGCGCCGAGCTCGCCAGCCTTCTTGGTGGCCTCGAAGGCGACGGCGCCCGGATCCGCGCCCTCCTTGCCCTTCACGACCTCGGCGCCCACGCGCTTGCCCCAGACCTCGAGCTGCTGGACGGCGGCTGCGCGGAACGTATCGCCGGCGGCGAGGACGACCTTCTTGCCCTCGGCGCTCCACTTCGTCGCGAGCTTGCCGATGGTCGTGGTCTTGCCGACGCCGTTGACGCCGACCATGAGGACCACCATCGGCTTGTGCTTGCCGTCCCGGACGCGGCTGTCCTGCCCGACGTCGAGGATGCGGGTGGCCTCGGCGCGTAGCGCCGCCCAGACCGCGTCCGAGTCGGCGAGCTCGTTCTTCGCGAGCCGGTCACGCAGGCGATCGAGGATGGCCTGCGTGGTCTTCACGCCGACGTCGCTCGTGAGCATGACCTCTTCCATCTGCTCGAGAATGGCCGGGTCGATCTCTTTCTTGCCGACGAACAGCGCCTTGAGACGCGCCATGAACCCGCCGCGGGTGGCGGCGAGGCCCTTGCGGAGGCCGGCGACGTCCTTCTTCGAAGCAACGGGCGGCGCGGCGGAGGTCGGCTCGGCGGCGACGGGGACCTTCGTCGAGTCGTCGGGCTGGACGTCGGTGGAGGGGAGGGCCTCGACCTTCGGCGGCTTCGCGCTCGCCTGCGCGGGGCCGAGATTGCGGTCGCCCTTCTCGCGCGTCGGCGTCGACGTCTTGGCGCCGGCATCCGTCGGAGACTTCGCGGTCTCCGCCGGCAGTGCCTTCTTCTTGAGGAAGAGCACGTAGACGACGACAGCCACGATCGCGACGAGCGCCGTAACGAGAACGATCGGGAAACTGTCCGTCATGGTCCGCGGTTCCTCGCTGGGCCCAGGGGTCCCGGGACGAGAGGCAACCCTTATAAGGAGCGATCTCTCGCTCCGTCAACGGCGCTCGTCCTCTTCGTCCCGTTCCGCGACCGCCAGGACCGGCCAGTCCTCGTTTTTCTCGGGTGCGCGTGCAGGTTGCACGTTCGGCTCGGGGGGCGCCATCCGGTCGATCTCTCCCTCCGTCCGGGCGTCGACCTCGCCGCCGCCGAAGACCGCCTTCTCGATCGCGTCCGCCCAGCGCGCCGTCTGGAAGTCGTCCGCGGCAGCCCGACGCACGTGGCCGGGGGTCGGCTCGGGCTTCACATCGAAGGGGCGGCCGCGCCGTCGGGCCCACGTGACGAGGCGCGCGAGCACCGCGCGGCGCCGGAGCACCACCGCGATCGACAGCTCGCCCGGTGGCGGCAGCGGTTGCACCAGGCGCGCGTGGAGCGGCGCCTCGACCGCCATCTGCTCGTCTCCCACGAGGCCCTCGAGCCCGGGGAGGCGGAACACGCCCTCGTCGTCGGTGCCGACGCTCACGAGCACGGTCCGGCCGTCGAACGTGCCGCGCTCCACCCAGACGCGCGCCGCCGGCACCGGCGTGCCCTCGTGCGCGTCGACCACGGTGCCTCGCCAGCCTCGCTCGCCGCGCACCGCGGGGCGCACGACCTCGAGCCGCGGCTTGCCGGCCAAAGGCGCGACCTCCACCTTCGCCGGCGCGGGCTCGGGCTTGTTGCCCTTCGAGGCGACGCGCCCGACGAGGAAGAACGCCATCACCGCGAGCCCCGCGAGCAGGATGGGGAGCTTCGAGAGGATCCCCGGACCGCGGATCGGCACGCGTACCGTCGGCTCGCCGAGCGGCTCGTACCAGGGCGCGCTCGCGACGTAGCGCAGCTTCACGGTGGCCTCCGTGCCGCTGCCTGCGAACGTGAGCGTGAGCCGCGCGAGCCCGCGCTCGACCGGCGCGGCGCCCACCACCGTGTCACCGATGCGCGCCTCGACTGCGCCCTCGGTGACGGGACCGAGCGTCGAGGCGACGTCGACGTCGAGCGCGAGGCCCTCCTCCGGCACCTGCGGCTTCAGCTCGTTCTTCTCCGCCGCAGGCACCCGCAGCGTCACCTTCACGCGCCGCTCGATCTCCGCGACGTGCACGGCGAACGCAGTCTGCGCGTCGCCGGCGAACGAGACCTTGAGCGTGCCGCGGCCCGGCGGACCGAGCTTGGTCGCCGCCACCGTGAACCGCGCGCGCCCCGAGTTGTCGGTGGTGCCCTTCGCGAGCTCCTCGTTCTTCTCGTTCGCGAGGACGAGCGCGAGCCCCGACTTTGCGAGCGTCGTCCCGTCGTCCTCGACGAGCGCCGCCGATTCGAAGCCGGCGCTCGGCGTGTCCAGCGAGACGATCCGCGGCGTGGGATCGAAGCGCAGCACGAGCGCCTGACGCGAGAGATCGAACGCGAGGTCCAGATCCGACGCATCGACGAGGTTCGAGCCCCGCCACGAGAGGTGCGCGAGATGGCGATCCGGGACGAGCCGCGCGCGGAAGCAGAAGCGTCCGCCCTCGTCGGTGACGGCTGCGATGTCCGGCGCGTCGGCCGGGCCCACCACGCGAACGCCGTGGGTGGCGGGCGGCCGATCGGTGTTCCTGTCGCACGACCGCGCCGCGCGGAGACCCTCGATCACACGGGCGTCACGCGGGTCGCTCTCGCGGGCGACGTGGATGGCGACGGTCTCGCCCGGCAGAGGCTGCCCCGCGTCGTCGAGGAGCGAGCCGCTGAGCACGAGGTCTCCCTGATCGCGCGTGGCGTGCGCGACGATCCTCGCCGTTCCGCGCACCCGGATGCGGATGCCATCTGCACGCGCAACGTAGTCGAGCGGGAACGATAGCGCCCACGCGACCACAAGGAGCCTGGCCAGCCTGAGAGCAAGGATGGAGGTCGCGCGCTTCAAAGGTTCTGGAGGGAAGGAGAGTCGAGAGGGGAGTGAAGTTTCCGCCTCGTGCGTTCGTCGATCCGGTTGTCCACTACTGGCTCGTCGGGATCGAGATCAGGCTAGCGAAAAGGGAGTGCGAGAGCCTCGACAATGCGTGATAGCTTTCTCAAGTCGATGCGCGCACGGGTCCGAGGGGCAGGCCTGCTGACACGAACCCGGTGCGTGGCTGCGCTCCTCGCGGTGGTCGCGGCGAGCGCGCCGGGTACCGCCTACGCCGACGCCGAGCGCGTGAAGTTCCTCGCCGACAAGCTGAAGTCCGACGACTTCCGCGTGCGCACGAACGCTGCGCTGGCGCTCGGCGCCGCGAACGACGACCTCGCGGTCGAGCCGCTCTGCGGCGCGCTCGCCGACGCGAGCGAGGTCGTCCGCCAGGCTTCGGCGGTGGCGATGAAGCGCCTCGGCCGTCCCCAAGCAGTCGGCTGTCTGAAGGATCGCCAGGGCCGTGAGACCAACGACGGCGTGAAGGTCGCCATCACGCGCGCCATCGAGTCGATCTCCGCCGGCAGCGACAGCGGTGGCGGTGGCGGTGGCGACGACAAGATCAAGGAGAACCCTAGCGCGAAGTACTACATTGCGCTCTCGACCATCGCGAACTCGACGGGCCGCTCGCAGCCCGAGGTGGAGAGCGTGATCGTCAAGGCGATGCGCATGAAGCTCGAGGCCGCAGGCACGATCCAGATCGCGCCGCGCGCCGAGTCCGCGGATGCCGCCCGCGAGACGATGAAGAAGCGGAAGATGAACGGCTTCTACCTCGCGATCGCCGTCGACAAGTTCGACTACGCCAACGGCAACCTTCGCGTGAAGGTGAAGATCGGTGTCTTCACCTATCCGGGCAAGTCCCTCCTCGGCAACGTCGACAAGACGCTGACGAAGGAAGGCGTCTCGAGCGGCGACAAGTCGTCCGAAGACCAGATGCTGGACCTCGCGGCCGGCCTCGCCAGCGAGCAGTTCGCGCAAAACGCGAGCGCATTCCTCTGAAGGACACGCCATGACGATCTCCGTATCCCCCGCTCCCTCACCTCCGACCGCGCCCGCGCCCGCCGCGAAGCGTGTAAAATACAAGCGGAGCCTCAAGAACTACATGCTGGACCCACGGTTCCAGCTCAAGTGGACGGGCATGATGATCGCGGTCGCGTTCGTGATCAGCGCGATCATGGGCGTGTTTCTCTACCGCACCACCAGCGAGGTCACGGCGCAGAGCCACAAGGTGATCGCGCAGGGCGAGGGGCTGATCAAGGAGAGCCAGAAGAACTCCGACCTCGTCCGCATCCAGATCAAGGATCAGTACGCCGAGTCGCCCGAGCTCGCGGACATGTATGCGAAGAGCGCGAAGGAGCTCGACGACGAGATCGAGGCGAAGCATCGCCAGCTGCTCGCCCAGCAGCAGGCCACCATCGCGCAGCAGAGCACGATGCTGGTCTCGCTCGTGGCAGGCCTCCTGCTGCTCGTCGTGCTCATCGGCATCCTCGGCATCTACTTCACGCACAAGGTCGTGGGGCCCATCTACAAGATGAAGCTGCTGCTGCGGCAGGTCGGGGACGGGAAGCTGAACTTCTACGGCAAGCTCCGCAAGGGCGACGAGCTGCAGGACTTCTTCGAGGTCTTCGCGCAGATGGTGGAGAAGCTCAAGGACCGCCAGCGCAGGGAGGTCGCGGAGCTCGAGGCCGCGATGGTCGAGGCGAAGAAGTCGGGCGCGAGCGACGACGCCATCTCGAAGATCCAGCATGTCCGCGACGAGATGAACGCCGCGCTCGATCTCTGAGAGATTTCTTCTTCGAGACCGAGACGCGCGGGCCGAGGGCACGTCTCGTCTCCGGGCAAAGATCTCTCTTGGCCTCTTGCGCGGCCTGGCGGCCGATCTCGCTCGGCCGCGAGCCGCTCAGGCGTCGTCGCCGGTGAGGGCACCGGCAATCCACTCGAGGCGGCTCTCGCCGTCGCGATCGCGGGTGACGGCGGCGATGTCGATGCGGAGCCGCTGGACGTCCGTGCGCCGCTCGAGACGGCCCTTCCAGAGCGCGCGCGTGGCGCGGAGCAGCGTGCGCCGCTTCGTGTGCGAGAGGCTCGCGAGCGGCTTCTCGTAGGCGCCGGGCCCACGCGCGCGCACCTCGACGACCACGACGAGATCACCCCGCTGGGCCACGATGTCGATCTCGAGCGAGCCGATCCGCAGGTTCCGCCAGAGCAGACGAAACCCGTTCGCGATCAGCGCCTGCGCCGCAAGCTCCTCCGCCTCCTGCCCGAACCGGTGCCGCCCCGTGGCCATCCGCGCCCTGGAAGTGCGGCTAAGGGCGCCGTACTTCTACTCGCCGCACTTCTTGGTGACGGGGTCGCAATCGCCCTGGTTGCAGGCGGTGTCCTTGTTGTACGCCGTGCTGTCCTTGATGCAGTACGAGCCGGTCAGGCCTTCGTTGCCCTTGCCGATCGACGTGACGAGCGGGGTGCACGCGAAGCCGTCCGGGCAGGCGCAGAAGACCTGATCGCTCGGCTTGTCGCCGTTGATGTCGGCGCAGCGGCACGAGCAGTACACGGCCTTGTCCGCGGCGCGGTCGACGCACTGCGGCGGCACCAGGGCCTTCTTGCGCGAGTCGACGAAGCTGTTGGGATCGCCCGGATTCGTGAGGCCCGTGACGGCGTCGGTCGTGCCGGGGATGAGGCAGCGAGCCTTCGCTCCGGCCGGCGGATTGCCCTCGATCGACTGGCCATACGGGCACGACGCGCGACCACGGAAGTGGTTCACGAGGCAGATGCGCGTGCGGCACTGGAAGCTCTTCGACTCGACGTTGACTTCCTTTTCGTCGAAGCCGATGAAGCTCGGGTTGTACTCCTGCTCGGGCGTACACGGATCGCCGACGCCTTCGTCTTTGCAGGCCGGGATCGCTATGAAGAGGGCGGCTCCGGAAAGGAGCACGACCAGGGACGCTCGGTTCATCGTGGGGCGGAACGCTAGACGTTCGTTGTGTTTACCGTCAAGCATGACTTGCGGACTCATGGCCGCGGACGCGTGATCCCGTCGATGGT
>JAYTHX010000091.1:0-17823 GCA_043732195.1 Polyangiaceae bacterium | reverse complement strand
GGACCGCATGAACCTCCATCGCGTGCACCAGCGCCACGGCTTGCGCGGCCAGCTCCTCTCGGGCGGAGACTGAATCATAGCGGCTTCACGCGCAGGTGGCGGCGAAGCGGGAGGAGGAGGGCGACGAGGAGGAGCGCGTAGCGAGAGACCGGGCTCGACTTGCCCCGCTTGTTTTTCTTGTCGCGAACGCTCTTGCCACCCTTCGCGGCCTGCCCGCCGACCATCGAGCATTTGTCGGCGCTCGACGACGAGCCGGAGCCGCACGAGTCGCTGCTCGACGAGTTCGATCCGCACGAATCGCTGCTGCTGCTCGACGAGCTCGATCCGCACGAGTCGCTGCTGCTGCTCGACGAGCTCGACCCGCACGAGTCGTCGCTGCTGCTCGACGAGCTCGACCCGCACGAGTCGCTGCTCGTGGTGTCGGCCTTGTCCCAACCCGAGGAGCTCGTCGAGCTGCTGCTCGACGTCTCGCCGGAGCTGCTGCTGCTGCTGCTCGACGTCTCGCCGGAGCTGGAGCTGGAGCTCGAGGAGCTGGAGCTCGAGGAGCTGGAGCTGCTGCTCGACGACCCGGGATCGCCGTACGAGGTGGTCGAGCCGCTACAGCTCTCTTCCGCCACGACGTACGACTCGTCGTCGACGTCGTCGTAGACGACGGTGGTCGTGCTGCCGCCGCAGCCGCCGGACGCGTGGTCGTCGTGGTACCGGCGCGTCGCCTCCCCCGCGGTGGGCGCGACGATCGGCGGGCCGCCCGGAGGCTCCACGTCGACCGGGCAGGGCGCGTACGTCGAGGCGATCACGACAGGGCTCAGCGGGCTCGACGAGGCGACGACCGGCAGATCCGCGCCGAACGCGCCCTGCGCGACGAGCCCCGTGAAGCGCGTGACGGTGGCGGTGCGCGGCGTCGTCCCGGAGAGCGCCAGGGCGAGGTCGTCGACACCGGAGCCGCAGGCGAAGGCGGCGGGATCGATGGCGCCGGTCGCGACGATGCACGCCGCGCCGCCGGGCACCCGGGCCAGCGCGCCCGCCGCGCATGCGCGACCGACGGCGCCGGTCCCCGTCGCTGCTGCCCGCGCCGCGCTCTCGCACTCGCCGCGCGCCTGGCCGCTGGCCTCGCGGAAGTACTGCGTGACCAGCGGCTGGATCGGCTCGGACCGCGGCACGGCGACGCCGTCGAAGAGCACCGCGTGCGAGGACGACTCGCGCAGCCACACCGCGCCGCCTCCGCCGACCAGCGTTGCTGCGCGCGCGGCGGCGAAGCCGCTGCCCACCCGACCCCAGGTGAGCGTGCTCGGGGCGAGGGGTTGCGCGCCGAGGAGGTTGGCGCCGCCGTCGTTGATCACCGTCGCCGTCACGCGCACGCTCGTGCGCCCGCTGCCGGTGAGGGCGAGCGGTACCAGGGCGGCGCCGTCGTCACTGACGCGCAGCGTGGGCGTCGAGACGATCGCGCCGCCGGTATCGAGCTCGACCGCGACGAACGCGTAGCCCTTCGCGTATGCCTCGGCGATCCTCGCCGCCGCGGCAGCCGGCACCGCGAAGCCGCGGGTCTCGGCTCGCGCGCGGAGCTCGGACTCGGTCGCGTGCACCGTCACCGCGTTCGGGAATCTCCGGCCTCCCGTCGCGATCCAGGCCGGCGTGCGCTCGGGCCCCGGAGGGAGCCCGCACGGCGGCGTCGCGCTGTCGGGGGTGATGCGCGGCGCGCTCACGTCCTCGAGCGCCGCCAGCCACGCTTCCGACGACCAGTCGAGCGCTGCGCCCGGGCGTGCGGGCACGAGCCACAGCACGCTCGTCGTGCCGCCCACCGTGAGCCGCGACCAGCGCGTCGCCCCGAACGGGGTGACGGCGACCGCCAGCTCGACGTCGACCGTCGAGGGATCGCCCGTGCCCGACGCGGAGAGCACCGCCCCGTTTGCATGCGCCGCGTGCGACGCCACGAGCAGCGCGACGGCGACGGTCCCGATCAAACTGCAGCGGGCGGCGGTACTCACGCGAGCAGAGACCAACGCAAGCCGCGTACCGATCGCACGTGCGCGATCGCCCTTGCTTCGAGCCGCTTTTCGCTGCGAAACGCGCGTGGCAGCGCGGAGGTCCGCCCGCGGGTCACGACGCGTCCGCGAACGGCGGGTCACACGACCAGCGCGCGCTTCGCGGTGCTAGAACGCGAAGGACGATGAAGCCTCGCGCCGCCGCCTTGGTGATCCTGCTCGTCGCCGTAGCCTGCGACAGGAAGCAGGCGAAGAAGAAGGAGACGCAGGAGGCGCCTGTCGAGACGGGTGGGATGACCTTCACCGACCCCAGCACGGGCACGAAGGTGACGACGGGCGACTCCGTCAAGCTGCCCGACGCCTGGCCGGCGAGCGTCCCCATCTATCCCGGCGCCGCGGTGCGCAGCGCCATGACCACTCCCGGCGCGCAGACGGTGATGTTCGCGACGCGGGACCCCGTGGCGAAGGTCGTCGACTTCTACAAGACGAAGGCGGGGATGACGGTCGAGAACGACATGGACCTCGGCCCGCAGCACATCATCGTGCTCAGGACCCCCACCGTCTCGGCCACCTTGAGCCTGAGCCAGGCCGGGGACGAGACGACGGTCTCTCTGGCGGTCACCGACTGAGCGCCGGCGCCGAGCTGGTGGTGGCGACGGGCAGCGAGACCGGCCTCACGCACACGCTCACCATGGTCGAGCCGCGCGGCGTGGTCGTCCTCGAGACCACGGGTCGAGCCGCGCTCAAGATCCTGGTCGACTCGCGCAGCGCCTGAGTCAGAGGCCCAGCGCGTGGCGGCAGAACGCCTCGCCGACGTCGGCGAGCGCGGGGAACGAGATGCTGTCGTAGGCGTAGTCGTCGTCGTTCATCATCTCGTCGGGGTTCGCGTACACCGCCGCCGTCAGGAAGAACGAGCGCCCCGTCTCCTTGTCGACCACGTAGGCGTTCGCGACGAGGAAGCCGAACGCCTGCCCGACCTTCGCGAAGATCTGGAACTTGCCGCGCCCACGCACGCGCTCGATGCCGCGCAGGAACGGGCTCAGCTGGTAGTCGGCGACGACGTTGCGGTCATAGCCCGCGAGCCCCGATTCGCTGGGGAGCGTTCCGAGGGTGTGGCGGAGATACGCGAGGTCGTCGGCGGAGGCCGCATCCGCCGCAGCTCCGCCGGGCAGGAGCTCGGGACGCATGATGCGAACGAGCGTGTCCTGGAGCTCGCGCATTCGCACCGCGTTCTTGTCGGCGAACGAGAGCGGGCCATCGATGCGGCGCCCGTCGACGAGGTTCGCCTTGCCGATGTCGAGCTTCACGGCGTCGTTCGCGGGCAGCGCGAGATCGCTGCGACGCGCGGGGAGCTCGTCGCCCTTGCCGCCGGGCGGCGCGCCGAACTCGACCCGCGGTGACTGCTCCGCGGGGTCGACGGCGGCGCCGGTCGCGAAGCCCGAGCGCACGCGGACCGACTTCAACCCGAGGCCCCACAGCGTCTCGTGCGCCTCGCGATGGCCGACGATGCCGAGGAGGCGGTTCGCGGAGACGTTGTCCGAGACGATCAGCGCGCGCCAGGTCTCGCGCGCGACGCTCGTCACGTACGGCTCCGCGCCGCCCGCGAGCGGGTAGATGCGGATCGGCGTGTCGCGCGTGAGCGCTGCCCTTCCGGCCTTGCGGAGCGTGCCCAGGCGGTCGAAGGTGGCGAGCGTGATCGGCAGCTTCATCGAGCTCGCGGGGAAGTAGTACTCGACGTCCGCGCGGTAGCCGTGGCGCTCGAGCGTCGGCGCGGGGCCGGGCGTGATCACGCTGTAGAGGACCTGGAAGCGATATTTCTCGGGCGTCGCAACGACGGTCTTCAGCGCAGAGCTGCCGCCCGCGAGCAGCTTCACGGCGAGCGGATCGTCGACGAGGTTCGCCGCCCCGGTGAGCGCAGCGGCGGCCGTCTTCTCCGCGGACGAGAGCCCTGACGCGGAAGCGCCCGCCGACGAGGACGCGTGCGCCGGCGGCACGACCGCGGGGGCCACCGCGCCTCCGGGCGCGACGAGCGGGCTCATCGGCGGCGTTGCGGCCGGCGCGGCGAGCCGCGGGGCGAGCGGCGCGGGGGCCGTCGTCGCTTGCGGCGCGCAGCCGAGCGCAAGCGTCGCGAGCAGCGCGCAGGCCGGGAGGGGCCGGTCAGCGAGGTGCACGGGGCGCCGCTCCCATCTGCATCTTCATGAGCTCCTGCTCGGCGGCGAGCGTGGGCTCGAGCAGCGCGACGAGGTAGTGATCCTCGTTCATCTCCTTCAGCCTCTTCAACTCGCGCAGCGCCATCGGCGGGTTGGTCGCCATCAGAACGAGCGCAGCCTGGCCGCGAATGAACTTCGGGTAGCGCTCGAGCGCCTCGCGAAGGATCTTCGCGCCCTCGTCGGGACGGCGGAAGCGCTCGAGCTGCTCCATCGCGCGCAGGTAGCGATGCGCCGGCGACTTCTCGGCGCTCTCGGCGGCGCTGATGGCGGCATCGAACTCCGTCCACTCGCCGCGGAGACGATGGTACTCGGCGACGAGCAGCAAGGTGCGCACGTCGGTCGGCGCCTCGGTGCGGAGCTCCCGGATGACCTCGGCGCCGCGCGCGAGATGCGAGGGCGCGACGATGCCGAGCGCATCCGAGATCTTGTTTCCCTCCTCGACGACGCGAATGAGCTGCGCAAGGCTCCGGCCACGGTCGGTGCTGGGCTCGCCCTGCTCGCTGGCGAGGCTGGCGCGCGCCACGCGGAGATCGCCGCCGACCCAGGCTGCCTGCGTGGTGAGCACCTGCGAGGCGACGAGCTGCGACTCGCCCATCAGCAGCTCGAAGTACGCCTCGCTGAAGCGCCCGTCGAGGGTGTTCAGCGAGCGCGCGTAGGCGGCGCCGACCGGGAAGAGATAGACCACATCCCGGCGCAGGAGGAGGCGCAGATCCGCGACCGACGCCGGCTTGCGCAAGATCTCGTCCTCGGGCGAGAGGCGGATGTGCTCGGCGAGGTCGTCGAGCGTCTTCCTCGCGTCCCTCGCGCGCAGCTCGGAGTCCGCGCGGATCGCGAAGCAAGGCGCGGCCGGCGGCGGGCCCTCACACGCGACGAGCGGCAGTGCGAGCAGCGAAACGAGCGCGCGCAGCGCGTTACCGACGAACCGAGCGGGCAACAGCATGCGAACGCATCACACGGATGCCAGGCGCCGGAGTCAACGGGATACCGTACCATCGCGTCGATGGGCTACCGCGACGACCGAGAGGCGCTCCACCACCGCGTCGCGCAGCTCGCCGGCGAGCTCGCGCGCGCGGCCGCTCGTCGCCATGGTGGTCGGAGTCTCGCTGGTCGGCCTGCTCGGCTCGTACCTCATGCTCGGGACGGGCGCGCCGCGGCCCCGTCGCGACGGCGGCGCCCGCCATTCCCCTCGAGCGCATTCCCCAGCCCGCGCGCTCGACCATTGCACGCCGGATCGCGAAGGTCTCGCGCGCCGAGGGCGTGGCGCTCGGCGGCGACGCGACGTGCACGGTGGAGGCGAAGATCTCGACGACCGGGACAGACGCGCTCGTCGACACGTTCACGGTGCAGTGCGGCGCGCTGGTCCTCTACCGGAGCACCGATACGCTCAACGGCATGAGCCAGTCGAGCGACGCCGCGCGCGAGCTCCTCGGACCGACCGACGACCAGAGCACCTTCAGCCTCGCATACCGCGATCTCGGCACGCGCACCGGGGATCGCGCGCAGATCGATCTCGACACGAGCCACCGGCAGGCCTCGATCTTCCGCGAGACCATCCCGCGCTCACGCGTCGATCTCGTGCTCGCCACGGCGAGCACGCCCGCGCCCTCGCTGGCCGGTCCCGCGCAGCGCCTCCGCCATGCGATGAAGGTCACGAGCACGAGCGGCGCCGCGCCGGTGAAGGAGTGCGCCGCGTGCGTGCTGCGCGCGATGGCCACCGGCCAGCAGGCGGCGTGCGTGGCGGAGATCCGCTGCGGCACGACCGTCCTCTGGCCCGCGAGCGAGCCGGTGACGTGCACCTACGAGGGCGCACGCCCGGCGACGATCGCCGGCGGCACAGCGCCGGCAACGATCTTTTTTCTCACGTCCGCGCTCGAGGTGAAGGCGAAGGCCTTCAGCGCGGAGCTCTCGGTGGCGGAGGAGGGGGAGGCGCGGCGGCGGCGATGCGCGCGGGCGCCGGCGGAGGAGACGCGGGCGGCGCGCTCGCGACGCGGACCGGAGCGGCTGCAGGAGGCGGCGGGTTGACCCGGTTCGAGAGGTTGCTGTCGCGACCCTGATCGCGATCGCGATCGCGATCGCGATCGCGATCGCGATCGCGATCCCGCTCCCGACGGCCGTGGCCCTGCTGCGTCTGCGCGGGCTGCGACGTGACGCTCGGCGGTTGCTGCGCGGGCAGCCGCGCCGAGGTGGTGGTCGTGCTCTGCACCGGCACGGGAGATTGCTCCCGGCGCGCGCGGCCTTGCGGCTCGTTCACGCGCGCCACCGTCGACGGACGCGGGACGTACGCGACGTGCACGATCGAAGCGGGCCGGTAGCGCGGCTCGAGGCGCGCGCCGCGCGGCAAGCCGTTCACCTGCCGGATCGGGCGGTGGTAGCTGCTGCTGTAGTCGACGGGGCGCGCTGGCCGCACGAACACGATGCGCGTTCCGCCGGTCGCGCGCATCGGCACGGAGCCCGAACGCCAGTAGCCGTGCACGTAGACCACGCGCGGGCCGACGCGCGAGTAGTACGGCTCGGCGTAGACGTACCCGACCGGCGCCGAGCGCCACTCGCCCACGTACCAGGTCCAGCGCGGCCCTTCGGGATGCCAGTATCCCGGGATCCAGACCGTGTCGGGCACGGCCTGCGGCGTCTGCTCCTCGTAGACCGGCTCGGGCGGCTCGGTCTCGGCGGTGACCTCGGGCGGCGGCGCCTGCGGCACCTCGGGCGGCGGCGTCGTGTCCTCGGCGACCGGCGGCTCCTCGACCGCGGCCTGCGGCGGCTGCTCCTCCTGCGGGATCGGCTGCTGGAGCGGCGGCGCGGCGCCGTCGTCGTTCAGCGCGTAGCGCGCGTGCCGGCGATGGTGACAGCCCATCGCGCTGGCCGCGAGGAGCAGGACGAGGAGAGACGTCGGGAGGCGCATGCCGCTCCTCAAGCAACGTGTGTGCCTCTCTCCTGCATTACAAGATGTCGCGCAAATGCGGGCTTCCTGACGCCTGGTTGGCTGACGGCCGATCCAGGTGCTGGTGGATCGGGGTGGGAAGAAGAAGGACTTCATGGAGGCGCTGGCGAGCGCCGGCGCCGACCGGAAGCACGTCGCGCGCTCGAAGCACGCGTTCCACGAGGTGCTCGGCGAGCTGCTGGAGCGCGCGCAGCGGGAAGGCGTCGTCCGCGAGACGTCACCATCGGCGAGATCCTCGCGCTGATCTCCGGCATGTTCATGTCGCTCGCGCGCCACGACATCTCCGCCGCGGGACGCGACCGGATGCTCGCGATCGTGCTCGACGGCCTGCGCACGGCCCACCGACGTCGAAGCCGAAGAAGCGCGCCGCCGTCAGGTAGGAGCGAGCTGCGGCAGCCAGATCTCGAAGCGCGCGCCGGGCGCGCCCGGACGCACGCAGGCGATGGTGCCCCCCTGCCCTTCGATGAGCGTGCGCGCGGTGACGAGCCCGAGCCCGAGTCCGAGGCTCTTCGTGGTGATGAGCGGCTCGAAGAGGCGGCTTCGCACCTCCTCGGGGATGCCGGTGCCCGTGTCCTCGATGCTCACGACGCACGCGCCCTCGCGCAGCTCGGCGGCGATGGTGAGCGTACCGCCCTCGGGCATCGCCTCGATGGCGTTACGCAGGATATTGAAGAGCGCGCCCTGGAGCTGATCGGCGTCGAGCGCGAGATCGGAGAGCTCGGGTAGCTCGCGTACCACGGCGATCGACGCCGGGAGATCGGTGGCGTCGAGCGCCTTCTCGACAACCGCGCGCAGCGACGTCGGGTGGCGGACCGGGACGCGAACGCGCGCGTAGTCGAGGAGGTCGGTGATGATGCGGTTCGCGCGCTGCACCTCGTCGTGGATGATCGCGATGGCCTGGGCCACCTCGTCCTTCACCTCCGCCGTCGCGAACGGCGGCGGCACCGCCTCGCGGAGGCGACGGTCGACCACGTAGGCCGCGTTCTTGATGGCGCCGAGCGGATTGCGGACCTGGTGCGCGACGCCGCCGGCGAGCCGGCCGAGCACCGCGAGCCGCTCCTTGCGCACGAAGTCGTCCTGCGCGACGGCGAGCGCGTGGGTGCGTTCGGCGACGCGCTGCTCGAGCTCCTCGGTGCTCAAGCGCAGCGCCTCCTCGACCACCATGCGCGCCGTGATGTCGGTGATCACGCCGACGAGGTGCGTGATCGCGCCGTCGGCGTTGCGGAGCGGCACCTTGCGCGTGGCGACGATGCGACGCTCGCCGCCCACGTCGAGCATCGACTCCTCGTCGATGGTGATCGCGGCGCCGGTCGCGAAGCACTTCTCGTCGGAGGCGCGGTAGAAATTCGCCGTCGCCTCGGGGAGGAGCTCGTGGTCGGTCCTGCCGATCACGTCCTCGTGGCGCATCCCGGCCATGGCCATGAGCGCGGTGTTGACGAGAACATACCGCAGCTGCGCGTCCTTGACGAACATCGGGTTCGGATGCTCGTCGACGATCTGCGCGAGAAACGCGAGCGAGGGCTCTGCCAACGCGACTGAGGATAGACGACTCGCGTTCCCCGGGGGTGACGTGATCGTCAGAGCGCGCGGCGGCGAGCGCGCGCGACGTCCGACACGTCGTGCTCGGCCTCGTCCTCGAGCTCAGCGGTTGCGGTTGCGGTTGCGGTTGCGGTTGCGGGCTCGTTGCTCGACGCGCCGATGCGCACGCGATCGCCGACGCGCACGCGCGCCTCCTCGGGCGCCTCGCGCAGCCGGCTCCGGCTCGCGATGCCCAGCACCACGAGGAGCGTGGTGAGGACCAGCAAGCCGTGCTGCGCGACGCCCGTGGGCGCGAGCGACGGGATGATCTGGAAGATCGACACCGCCATCTCCTTCCACGCGAGCGCGATGGCGGTGCCGGTGGCGGCAGCGATCCCGGCGAGCAGCGCCGTCGCGCCCTTGTCGAAGCGCGCGAAGGGGCGGAGCGTGAACGCAAACGGCAACGCCGCCACGAGGCCGACGAGACAGAACCACGCCGGCGCGATCCCGATCGCGAACGCGACCGGGAACCAGACCGCGGTCGCGAACGTGAGCCCGATGCCCCACGCCTTGCCGCGCCGCGCCGCCATCGCGCCGCCGATGAGCAGCAGCGACGCGAGGACGGTGATCCAGCGGTCGAACGCGATGCTCCTCAAGAGCGTGAGGACGCTCACGACCTGCACGGCGAGGAGAGAGAGGCGGACGCGGCGCGGCAGCACGTCAACCAACCCTAGGGCGCGCAGCGGCGCACGCAACCGGCATGGCTTGACGAGCGCCGACACACGGCTACACGGACACACACGCTGCCTGCGCGCCCTCGTCGTACGCAAGAAACCTCAAAATCATGCTCAAGATCAGCACGTTGGCGTTGGTGGCGGCGGTGGCGACGGCAGGGGTGCGCAGCGGATGCCGCGCCGGAAGAGGAGGCGGTCGATCAGAGCGAGGACGATCTCCTCGAACAGACCGGCCCCAGGCCAGGATCATCGACGTCGATCACGCCGCGACCGGGTGGACGCGACCCGGTGCGTCAGAGGCGCTGCGCGAGCATGCCCGCAAACGCTCGCGACCCGTACACCGGGGCGCCCACCACGGCCATGGCACTCGCTCAGCTCCTCTCTGAACGCCGTGACGCCATCGTCGCTCGCTTCGTTGGCGACGCGAAGCAGGGCAACGCGTCCGCGCGGGCGGCCACGGGTATCATCGACGAGATCCCTTTCTTCCTCGACAATGCGGTCCGCGAGCTGCGTGGCCAAGGCACCGTCGACGAAGGGAAGAGCGTGGCCGACGCGCATCAGAACCAGCTCGTCGGCGACCTGCTCGACGCGAGCAAGGCCATCAGCGGCACGGTGCGGATCGACCTCGCGCAGAAGAACGTCGGCGAGGTCGTCTCCATGACGATCGAGAGCGTGCGCCCGCGCGCCGAGGCGAAGCGCATCGTGACCAACGCCTACCTCGAGGCGGACGCGGTCCTTCGTGGAGACGCGGCACGCCTCCTCCAGGTGTTCTGGAACCTGCTGACCAACGCGGTGAAGCTCACCCTCAAGGGCGGCCGCGTGAACGTCACGCTGAGCCGCGTCGAGTCGGACCTCCAGCTCATCGGCAGCAGCATCGGCATCGGCATCGGCATCGGCATCGGCATCGAGCCGGAGTTCCTCGCGCACATGTTCGATTGTTTTCGCCAGTGAGACTCGAGCCCGCGCGGCCGCCGCCGAACGCGCGGAGCACCCGTAGCGCCTCGCGCAGCGGCCGGGCGGCCCCGGCGGCCCCGCGAGACGTTGATTCCCTCACCGTTCCGGGCGCCGGTGAGGTATCCGCGAGGCATGGGCGCACAGTGGAAGCAGAAGAACCGCGAGGCCACGGCGAACGCGAAGGGCCGGGCCTTCACGAAGCTCGCGAAGGAGATCATGGTGGCCGCGCGCGGTGGCGCCGACCCGAGCATGAACCCGCGGCTCCGCATGGCCGTCGATGCCGCAAAGAAGCAGTCGATGACCAAGGACACCCTCGAGCGCGCCATCAAGAAAGGCGCTGGGCTCCTCGACGAGGCGGTGATCTACGAGGTCGTGACCTACGAGGGATTCGCGCCGCACCAGGTGCCCGTGATCGTCGAGTGCCTCACCGACAACCGCAACCGCACCTCCTCGAACGTGCGCGTGCTCTTCCGCAAGGGACAGCTCGGCGCCTCGGGTTCCGTGGCGTGGGACTTCCATCGGCTCGGCCAGGTCGAGGCCACGTCGCCGGGCGCCGGCGTGGACCCGGAGGAGGCGGCCATCGAGTGCGGCGCGCAGGACCTCGAGCCCGCGGAGGACGGCGGCACGCGCTTCTTCACCGAGTCGGGCGACGTCGATGTGGTGAGCAAGGCGCTCGCCGACCGAAAGTGGACGGTCACCTCGGCGCAGCAGATCTGGAAGGCGAAGAACCCGGTCACCCTCGACAATGCGCAGCGGGCCGAGGTCGAGGCCTTCCTCGAGGCCCTCGACGAGGACGACGACGTCCAGACCCTGTACGTCGGCCTGGCGTAGTCTCGGCCGGGTTCCGGCGAGATCCTCGCGCTACGGGCTGCTCGAGCGCATGAGCGCGAACCCGATGATCACGCTGAACCGCGCCGTCGCGCTGGCGATGGTGCAGGGTCCCGAGGCCGGCCTCGCGCTGCGCGCTCATCTCCGACGAACGTCTTGGCGACCGCACGCGCGCCATCGACCACTACCGCAAGGCGGCGAGCCGCACCGCGGTCATCCCCGAACGCGACTACCTCCTCGCGAAGGCCGCGCGGCTCGCGACCGGCGGCGACCACGCCCGATGCGACGACGCGAAGAACTACACGGTGCTCCGCGCCGACCCGGTGAAGCGCGAGCTCAGCGCGAGCTCAGCGGAGCGATCGGCAGCCTGTTCAAGCGCCTCTATCAGGCCTGATCGCGGCTCATCGCCTCGAAGAACGTGCACAGCTCGGCGTGGCGCGCGCGCGCGTCGTCGCGGCCGACCTCGATCAGCTGTCGCGCGAACTCGCCGTCGAAGAGCAGGTACGAGAGGAGGTCGGACTCGTCCTGCGGCTCGCGATCGGCGAGGCGGCGCATCAGCTTCCCGGCGCCTCCGCCCACGCGCCGCGCGAACGTCGGCGAGCGGACGTAGGCCGAGGCGAGGCGACCGATGTCCTGCGAGGTGCGGATCAGGATCGATCGCATGGGCCGCATCCCGCGGCCCTTCGGGTGCCCCAGCGCCTCGTTGATGTCATCGACGAAGCTCTCGCCGAACCTGCGCCGGCCCGCCTCGAGAATGTCGTTGATGCTCCGCAGGCGCGCGAGATCGGTGTCGATGCGGTCGAGCAGCAGCGCGTTCAGCGTCTTGCCCAGCAGGAAGAGCGGCCCGGGGATCACGTCCTCGGTGTGCGTGCCGGGCGCGTGCTCAGGCGTGGGATCGATGTAGCGCGGGTTCACGACGATCACGCCGCGTGCGCCGAGTCGCCGCGCGGGCGAGAGCGGCACGTTCTGGCGGAGCCCGCCGTCGCAGTGGTACTCGCCGTCGAGCCGCACCGCGCGGAAGAGCAGCGGGATCGCCGCCGAGGCGAACGCATGCTGCGCGGTGATCGATGCCGCGCGCGGCGTGATCGTGGGGTCGAGGCTCCACGGCGGCAGATCGCGCTCGCGGCGGTGCACGTAGACGATGGTGCGGCCGCTCGCGATGTGCGTGGTGGAGACGGTGAGCGCCGAGAGCAGCCCGCTCTGGAGGTGGCGGTCGATGGCGGCAAACGGGATCGTCGACTCGACGAGGCGCTCGAGCCCTTGCGGGTGCACGAGGCCGCCCTCGCTCGCGCTGGGCTCCGCGAGATCCCGGTTGCCCCACAGCCAGCGCTTGCCCATCGAGAGGATGCCCCGCAGGTCGGGCTGCACGAGCTCCTCGACGCGTAGCTGCGTCCAGATGTCGGCGAGGCGCGCCGCGCGCTTCTTCGGCGCGTCGGCGAACGCCGCGAGCGCGCACGCGTTGAGCGCGCCGATGGAGGTGCCGCACAGGATGTCGAGCGGCACGTCGCGCCCGAGGTCCTTCGAGACCTCCTCGACGATGTGCTGCACGACCCCCACCTCGTACGCGCCGCGCGCCGCGCCGCCCGCGAGCACCAGCGCCACCTTCGAATTCTCGGGAGCGCTCGCCATCCCGCGAGGTTACTCCGGGGCGACGGAAGGAAGGCGCAGTTCCCAGCTGTTCGATCCGTGGCCTCTGGAGAGCCGGATTCGAAGAACGCGATCATCTCCCCAGCTTCTCCCACCTTTGCCCAGTGTGCCCGCCGACCCGCGCGATGAGACGAAGCAGGACAGTGCGCGGCCGGCAACAAGTGCCTGCATCGATCTCTGCTTCGCGAGGATGCTCGGCACCGCCGCGGTGTGCCTCCCCTGCGTGGTGGGCAAGAGCCGGGGCATGCCCGTACGGCGATGTCGCCGTCGCGAGTACATGCCTTTTCGGCTGCGATTCCGCGGTGGGTGCACGCGCACGCCGTGGTGCGAGGAGCGCGCGGGGCATCGAGGTAGTTGCATACCTCACGAAAGTGAAATGGGAGACGGTTATCCCGATGAGACGGAAACGCCGTCCATGTATCACGGAGTCTGGCCACTATTTTTCGTTTGCTCGTTGGAGGCTCTTGATGCGTTTCGCTGGTGTCGTCCCCGTCTCTCTCCTCGCGCTCGGTGCGCTCACGATCTTCGCTTGCAGCAGCTCGTCGACGAGCGACGAGTTCCCGCCTGTCACACCCGTGACCGAGGACCCGCCGCCCCCCAATGGCTTCCTCTCGGGTGAGGGCGGCGTCACCCCCGGCGAGGAGGGCGGCTCGAGCGGCCCCGTCTGCGGCAACGACGCGATCGACCAGGGCGAGACCTGCGACGACGGCAACGCGAAGGGCGGCGACGGCTGCTCCGCGAAGTGCGCCATCGAGCCGGGCTACAAGTGCGCGAAGCCCGGCGCGGCGTGCAGCGCGGCCGCCTGCGGTGACGGCATCGTGGCCGGCGACGAGGACTGCGACGACGGCAACACCACGAACAGCGACGGCTGCAGCTCGCTGTGCGTGTTCGAGAGCGGCTTCGCCTGCCCCACGCCCGGCAAGCCGTGCGTCGCCACCGTGTGTGGCGACGGCAAGAAGGAAGGCACCGAGCAGTGCGACGACGCCAACGTCCAGGCGTTCGACGGCTGCTCGCCGACCTGCGAGGTCGAGCCCGTCTGCGCTGGCGGCAAGTGCGCCGCGGTCTGCGGTGACGGTCTCAAGTTCCCTGGCGAGGACTGCGACGACGGCAACACGCGTGATGGCGACGGCTGCTCCTCGACCTGCAAGCTCGAGGCGGGCTTCACCTGCAAGGTCGTCGTCTCCGAGCCGCCCGGCTCGCTCGACCTCCCCATCGTCTACCGCGACTTCCTCGCGAGCGGCTACGCCGGCATCATCCCCGCGGGCTACGCGTCGCATCCCGACTTCGAGCAGTACAACCCCGGCCTTTGCGCGGGCCTTCTCGAGAGCACGCTCGACGCGCAGAACAAGCCGGTCCTCAAGAACGGTAAGGCTTGCGACGCGAGCAAGACCTGGATGACGAGCACCGACTCGTTCAAGCAGTGGTACCGCGACGGCCTCAAGAACGCGTCGAACCTCCTGGTCAGCAAGCGCATCGACGACACGCTCACGCTCACGAAGCGCGGCGACGGCTCGTACGTCTTCGACAGCAACGAGGCGCCGTACTCGTCCGGCAAGTTCTTCCCGCTCGAGACGAAGGGCTTCGGCGTCGAGACGGGCATGCGCGACGGCTCGAGCGTGGAGCGCAATTTCCACTTCACGAGCGAGTTCAAGTACTGGTTCACGTTCAAGGCCGGCTCGGACCCGACGCTCGAGTTCCGCGGCGACGACGACGTCTGGGTGTTCATCAACAACAAGCTCGCGGTCGACCTCGGCGGCGTGCACGGCGCGACGGACGGCTCCGTCACGTTGAACGCCACGACGGCGACCGCCCTCGGGCTGGTCGACGGCGGCATGTACGAGATCACGGTGTTCCAGGCGGAGCGTCACACGTCGGCCTCGAACTACAAGCTCACGCTCCGTGGCTTCGAGCGCGCCCGCACCGAGTGCGAGAGCGTCTGCGGCGACGCCGTGAAGACGCGCACCGAGGCGTGCGACGACGGCACGGCGATGAACACCGGCGGCTACGGCAAGTGCGCCGTGGACTGCACGCTCGGCCCGCGCTGCGGCGACGGCGTCGTCCAGGCGGACCAGGGCGAGCAGTGCGACGACGGCAACCTCGTCGACGGCGACGGCTGCTCGGCGACCTGCAAGACCACCAACGGCGGCCCGAAGTGAGCGAAGTGAGCAGCCCGCGGATGCGAGGCTGACGGGGGCGGGCGGCACGACTAGCGTGGCGCCGTGCTCTTTCCCTCGCGGCTCGTCTCGTGCTCCTGCGGTTTCGCGTTCCTCCTCGCCTGCGGGAGCCCGGGCTGCGCGCCCAGCGCGAGGGCGGATGCGGCGAGACCCGGCCCCGCGGCGCGGCCGGCCGATGCGCCCGTCACCGTTGCCGACTGGAACGGGCTCTGCGAAGCGCAGGCCGAGCGCGCCCGGAAGTGTCCTGGGCCGGTGCCCGAGGAGGTCGCGATCTGCACGAAGCGCGCAGCCTGCTTCGGCGCGCTCCTCCGCGGTGACGTCGTCCGCGGACTGGCAAAGTGCCAGTCGCAGAACGACTGCACGAAGGCGTGCAGCATCGACCGCGTCATCGCCTCGCTGCCCGTGACGTCGACCAACAGCGCGCTCGAGGCCTCGTGCGTGCGACGACGAGCGCTCTGCCCGGCACTCGACTGCAACGCCGTGGTCCGCCCCGTGCGCGCGCTCGATGCCGAGTCGACAGCGCCGCTCGTCGATTGCTTCGAGCTCGAGAAGTCGTGCCTCGACGTCGCGGCGTGCGTGCTGGAGAAGATGACGCCCGTGATCGAGCGCGTGAGCGCGTGCGGTCCGCTCGATCCCGCGTAGCGACGCTTCGACGCGATCAGTGAAGTACGGATTGGGCGGGGCCTCGCGAGGGAGGAGCGAGGGCTTCTACTGCGTCGGCGGCAAGCTCGACGGTGATTCCGGCGTCCTCTACACCTGCGAAGCCGAGCGCTCAGGCAGCCGCCTCCGCGAAGTGGCGGTGGCCTTCCGAGTCGAACCACAGGAGGCGGTCGAGCACCTGCGGACCGCTCAGCGGCGCCGACGAATGCGTCTTCGCGATCGCCGCCAGCTGCACCGCGTGCGCCTCGGTCGCGCCGCGGAACCACGCGATCATCGCCGAGAAGGACGAAGGCTCCGCGGCCCGCGCCTCGCCGAGCACGAACACGCGCGCCGGCAGCGGCAAGAGCGGGACGCGATCGGGCACGAGCAGCGCGAGCACCTTGCTCGCCGCCTCCAGCACGTAGGGCTCGGGGCCGAGCGCGCCGAGCGCGAGCGCGAGCTCCCCGTCGCCCTCCTGCGGCGCCTCCTCCTCGAACAGCTCGACGAGCGCGAGCCACACGTCGCGTTGCGGGGCGTGCGCCCAGCGCTGGAGCACGCGCGAGACCGCGGGGCTGTTCACGAGCCAGCTCGCGGGCAGCGCGAGCGCGAGGCGATCCTCGAGGGTCACGCCGGCGGCCCGCGCGTTACGCAAGGCGGCGGCCGCGAGATCGAACACGCTCGCGCCGGGGAGCTCTCCGCGCTGCGCGAGCTTCCTCGTCGCGTCCTCGACGTGCCAGGGCTCGCCGGTGGGCCTCGGGATCTGCATGGGACCCCATGCTACGCTCGTCCGCATGGCAGCAGACTTCGATCCGCTCTCGGCCGAAGCGCGCGCGCAGGAACTGGCGCGGGCGCGGCCCAGGTTCGGTCTGCCCATCGCGCCCGTCGCCCAGCCGGGAAGGCGACGGCTGCCGCTCGCCGAGCATGCGCGCCCCGTCGACGAGGCGCATCGGCCCATCTACGCGGTCTGGGAGATCACACTCGCGTGCGATCTCGCGTGCCGCCACTGCGGCTCGCGCGCCGGCAAGGAGCGGCCCGACGAGCTGACCACCGCCGAGGCGCTCGACCTCGTCGAACAGATCGCCGACCTCGGCACGAAGGAGGTCACCGTCATCGGCGGCGAGGCCTACCTCCGTGACGACTGGCTCGACATCGTGCGCGCCATCCGCAAGCGCGGAATGGAGATCACGATGACCTCGGGCGGTCGCGGCCTCACCGAGGAGCTGATCGCGCAGGCGCAGGAGGCCGGCCTCATGGGCGCGAGCATATCCATCGACGGCGACGAGGCCACCCACGACCGCCTGCGCGGCGTGCAGGGCTCGTATCGCTCGGCGATGGAGGCGATGCGGATCATGCGCGCCCGGAAGATGCGCGTCTCGTGCAACACGCAGATCAACCGGCTCAGCGTGCCCTTCCTTCACTCGATCCTCGAGAGCATCGCCGCCCTCGGCATCCACAGCTGGCAGATCCAGCTCACCGTTCCGATGGGGCGCGCGGCCGACGAGCCGGAGGTCCTTCTCCAGCCGTACGATCTGGTCGCGCTCTTTCCCCTGCTCGCCGACCTGAAGAAGCGGTGCGACGAGCTGGGCGTCCGCCTGTGGCCCGGCAACAACATCGGCTACTTCGGTCCGTTCGAGACGCTCCTTCGCGGACGCAACGCGCGCGGCCACGGCGGCTCGTGCGGCGCCGGTCGCGCCACGCTCGGCATCGAGGCGAACGGCGCGATCAAGGGATGCCCTTCCCTCCCCTCCGACGCGTGGACCGGCGGCAACATCCGCGACGACAAGCTCGCCGACATCTGGGAGCGCTCCGCGCCGCTGCGCTACACGCGCGACCGGACCACCGACGATCTCTGGGGCTTCTGCCAGACCTGCTACTACGCCGAGGAGTGCATGAGCGGGTGCACGTGGACCAGCTTCGTGACGTTCGGCAAGCCCGGCAACAATCCGTACTGCCATCATCGCGCGCTCGAGATGCAGCGCGCCGGCAAGCGAGAGCGCATCGTGAAGGTCGACGAAGCGCCGGGGCAGCCCTTCGATCACGGCGTGTTCCGCATCGAGGTCGAGGATGTGTGAGGACGGGGCTGGTCGAAGCGCGCGGGCCTGCTACGGTTGCGCTCATGGGTGACACGCGCTTGCTTCCTTGCCCGTCGTGCGCGCGCCACGTGCGCGCTTCCGAGTCGGCGTGTCCGTTCTGCGCGAC
>JAYTHX010000090.1:0-6219 GCA_043732195.1 Polyangiaceae bacterium | reverse complement strand
CGCGGTGGCGCGGTAGCTCGCCGTGTCGCACGTCAACGAGCGATCCCAGCCCGCAACGAAGAGCGCCTCGTCGATGCCGTCGATGGGCGCCGCGATCTGCCCAATGGCGTCCTTGCCCTGAATCAGCGCCTTGACCTCGTCGCCGCGCGTCGTGGCCAGATACTCCACGCTGCACGGATACGGTATCGGGCAGGAGAGCTCCGCCGGCCGCTTGATCGCTGTCAGCGCGTTCGCGCATGCGGCGGCGTCGGTGGCGTGCTGGCAGATGGTGCCGGCCTTCTCGAGCACCATGTCGGGCTGATCGCGCTGGTAGCCATTCTCGAGGCGCAGCTCCACGTAGTCGAAGGGAGGCGTCGCCGTGAACGTCGCGAGGCGCGCGCCGCTGGAAGGGCAGGTCGCGCGGGTGAAGCCGGGGCGCAGCGGCGCCGGGGCGGGGTAGGCGTCCGCCCCCGCGTCGGTGAGCGCCCCGTCCAGCACGCCGGCGTCCGAGGTGGGGGAGGACGAGCCCGCGTTGTCGGTCGTGCCTCCGCACGCCGCCGGGACGAGCGCGCCCGCAACGATGGCTGCGATCCACTCCGCGTAGGATGACCTGGGCTGCATGGCGGGCATCATGCAACGGGCGCGCCGAAACGGGGCGCTCGCGCAATCGCCTAGAGCTCGGGGGACCGACACCCGCGCAGCGCGGCAGCGGTGTCCTTCAGGCCCAACGTGGCACAGCGCGCCGCGAACGGACGGCGCTCACGCCGGGTAGTCGCAGCGATGCTCGCGCGCGCCTCGCGGGCCTCGATCACTTCGAGATCACCCTCACGCCGTCGTACGAGGCCTGGAAGCCCGGGAGCGTGCCAACGTAGTGCTGGCCGCCGAGCCGGAGGTTGGCGCTGCCGGACACGGGCGCGCCGAAGCCGGAAGTCACCAGGTTGATGCCGGCGGCGTCGACGACGATCTTCCCACTTTGCCCGAAGGACACGTAGAACGACACGCGCACGCTCTTGCCGAACGGGAAGGTCGCGGTTCCGTAGCGGGCGTAGCTCCCCGTACCGTCGAACGCGTCGACCGTCACTTTGCCCGCGCCGTCGACCGAGAGCGAAACGGACGGCCCGCCGCCCGACGTCTCGACCTGCGCGATCACGACACTTCCCGTCGGTGCCGGGGCCGGCCACGCCGCGACCTCCAGGTCGAAGGATGCGTCGATCTTGGTCGCTGCGGCGAAGCGCTTGACGAGCAAGGCATGCGCCGCCATGCCATCGGTCACTGCCTCGAAGGCGGAACGAAATGAATTGTCGGCTCCGTGCGCGATCTTCCCCGTGCCGTCGACCTGAGTGAGGTCCCAGCTCGCCTCGACCATGGGCGCGTCGAAGTCGTCACAGAATGCGCCGGCTGGGCACGCCAGCGAGTCGGCATCGAGCGCGCTGGCATCGAGCGGGCTGGCATCGAGCGGGCTGGCATCGCCCGCCGCCGCGTCGCTCGGGTTCACGGCCGGGTCGTCGGCACCGAACGTCGTGCACGCGACGCACGTCAGGACGGCCGAGCCGAGCGCGAAGGCCGAGCGTGTGATGCGATGGCTCATGGATGGTCGTAGCGTAGCAACCGCCGCTGTCGTCGTCACGACCGTGGCGATCAGCGCGCGCAGCGCACGCCGGTCTTGCCGTACTGCGTGCTCGCGAGAAGCTTGTAGGACGTGCGCGTGAAGAACGGCTCGGCGGCGGGCGTCACGTTGAACACGCGGTGTCCCTCCCACGAGCCGCCCACCCAGTTCGTGACCGGGATGTTGCTGGCGCGCGGGACGCCGGCGACGCCGCCGTCGTTGCACTTGCTGAGGTCGGGGACGTCACCCGGCGCGTTGGTGATGCTGAAGTCGCAGAAGTAACTGCCGCTCGGTGCGAGATTGCTCGTGAGCTCCATCACGTTCGCGCCGAGATCCATCCAGCTCTCGCCGTTGGCAGACGTGTTCGCGGTCTTGTCGAGGATGAAGCGACCGGGAGCCGCGATGTAGCCCGACATGTCGTAGGCATTGCCGTAGCCGGGGAAGTGATAAAAGAGCAGCACCGGGCCACCGGGCAGGCTGTTCGCGTAGTTCGCGGTAGCCTCGTACTGGTAGGGGCCCTGGTGGGCGCTATCGAGCGGGAAGGTGAACGTGCTCGTGCCCCACGGGTACGCCGTGGCGCCCCAGGCCTCGTCGACCTCGGCCTGCGTCGGCATGCGCCCGCCATCCCACGCGCAGAACGCTGCGTACATCCAGTACGCTCCGCAGTTGAGCGACTTCTCGTCGTACTGGGCCTGGGTGTAGCGGCGCGGAGCGATGGCGGCGCTGATGTGCTGCTTCAGCGTGGCGTGATCCCAGTAGTAGGTGTTCGCGCCGTAGGCGCCCGCGGTGTCGCTCGTGCCGTCCTGGAAGCAGCCCTGGGACATGCTCGGCGTGCGCGAATCCATCACGGTCGCACCGAGCTGCATCACCAGGTTCATCGGATCGCCGGGCGTCTTGCTGGCGGGTAGCAAGGCACGCAGGGCGACGGGGATGTCGGCGGCGAGGCGGTCGCCGGTGGGGGTGGCGGCGATGATCTCGTCGTTCACCCACTTGCGGATGTTCGGGCCAACCGTCTCCACGAACTGCCGCATGCGGCCCGACGTGACCTCGTACTTGTCGAGCTTCACCGTGGTGGTGACGGGCAGCGGAAGCGAGCGGCAGCAGCTCTCGTGCACCTTGGTGCCGTCGCCGGTCTCGCGCTTGCCGCACGTCACGACGCCGGAGGTCGCGTTGCCCACGGCCGCCTTGCACGACCGACCGGCCACGCATTTCTTCAGCGATATGTTGCAGAACTTCGAGCTGCAGTCGCCGTCACCTTCGCAGCCGAGATCGTCGGCGCAGCGTGGCGAGGCCACCATCGTGTCGGGGTCGGCGGTGCCGCCGCAGTCGACGTCGCTCTCGTCGCCGTCCTTGCGGCCCGTCTTGCGCGGCTCGCACTTCTTGTCGACGCCGCAGAAGCGGCTCTCGCAATCGATGCCGCTGCCGCACAGCTTGCCGGTCGCGCAGACCTTCGCCACGACGCCGTTCTTGTCGGGCATCGTACCGCCGCAGTCGACGTCGGTCTCGCCGAGGCTCGGCGAGATCTTGCCGTCGGTGCGGGAGGGCGCCGCGCATTTGCCGGCCGTGCAGAGGCCCTCGCAGTCGCCGCCCTTCAGACAGATCTTTCCCTCCTTGCACACGGGCGCGCCGGTGGTGCCGCCGCAGTCGACGTCGGTCTCGCCGCCGTTCACGCGGCCGTCGGTGTGCACGTCGGGCGTGACCGCTACGCATTTGCCGCCCGTGCAGACGATGCTCTTGCAGTCCTTGTCCTGCCCGCATGCCTCGGTGAGCTCGCACGCGTTGGGGAGGCCGACGCCGCAGGTCTTGCCCGCCGACGGGCCGCACATGCCAGCCGCGCACGCGTCGCTCTTGCACTCGGTGCCGGCCGTGCACGGCGCGCCGTCACAGGCCTTGCACGGGCCGCCGCAGTCGACGCCTTGCTCGCCTTGGTCCTGCTTCTTGTCGTCGCACGAAGCGGCCGAGCAGACACCGTTCGCGCAGTTGAGGTTGGCGCAATCGCTGTCCTTCACGCACGCCCCGCCCGCCTCGCACTTGGCGATCGCGGGATCGCAGGGCGTCGCCTCGATCGCGGCGTCGGGTCCGGATTCCGCGCCGTCGCTCGACGAGCACGAGGGAGCGACGACACACGTGGCGATCGCGGTCGCGATCGCGCCGAGGGCATGGGAAAGACGCATACGGAAACGGTACCACGGAGGAGCGCTCACGGCGCGGCGTTGGATTACGCTCGGCCACGTGAGCGGCGTCGAGGAGGAGTGGCTGTGGGGCTGGGATCCCACCCCCGGCATCGTGTCGGTGTGGGCCGAGGCCGATGGGCGGGCGTGGGTCTGGCGTCGGGTGCGTGGAGAGCTCGTACGCGACGACGTGCGCTTCCGGCCCTGGGTGCTGCTCGCCTCGCTCGACGACCTGAAGCATCTCGGCGCGCAGCTGATCGCGGAGCAACCGGGGCGTCCGGCGCGGGGCGTCGTCACGTATCGCGAGCTGAGCGGGCCGGGTACGCTGCGCTGGGTGGTGCGCGCCGACGACGGGCGCGCGCTCCTCTCCGCCATCTTCCGCGGTGCCACGCGCCGCGCGGGACGACGCATCGAGCACCCGCGCGACATGGACGCCGGATCGATCCTCGCGCTCCCGCCCGACGAGCAGTACCTCGTGGCCTCGGGGCGCACCTACTTCCACGATCTCGCCTGGAGCGAGCTGCGGCGCGTGCAGCTCGACCTCGAGACCACCGGCCTCGACTCGCTGAACGACCGCATCTTCCTCGTCGCCATTCGCGATGCCGATGGCAACACCGAGACGCTCGAGGCCGAGAACGAGAGCGCCGACGCCGAGGCGGATCTCCTCGTGCGGCTCGCGCAGCGCGTGCGCGATCTCGATCCCGACGTGATCGAGAACCACAACCTCCACGGCTTCGATCTGCCGTTCATCGTGCAGCGCGCGGAGCTGCACCGCGTGCCGCTCGAGCTGGGGCGTATCCCGGGCCTGCGGCAGCGGCCGGCGCAGCGCGGCGTCTCGCAGGGGGGAGGGTCGACGCGGAAGTTCCGCTTCACCATCCCGGGCCGCGAGCTGATCGACACGATGGACGCGGTGCGGCGGCACGACTTCTCGGCGCGCGATCTGCCGGGACACGGCCTGAAGGCGGTGGCGCGACATTTCGGGCTCGCGGGACCGGCGCGCGAGTACGTGCCGGGCGCGCGCATCCACGAGGTGTTCCTCTCCGATCCGGAGCGCGTGCGCCGCTACGCGAAGGACGACGTCGTGGAGGCGGCGGGGATCGCGCAGCTGCTGGGGGGCGCGGCGTTCGCGCTCGCGCGCATGGCGCCGCGGCGCTACGAGCGGCTCGCGGACGCCGGCGCGGCCACGGGCGTGATCGACCCGCTCCTGGTCCGCGCGTACCTGCGGAGCGGCGCGGCGCTGCCGGTGCACCTGCCGGGCGACGGCACGCCCCACAACGGCGCGGCGCTGCACCTCTTCGCGACCGGCGTGGCAACGCGCATCGTGAAGGCCGACGTCGCCAGCCTCTACCCCTCGCTCATGCGCGAGTACCGCATCGGTCCGAAGCGCGATCGCCTCGGCGTGTTCCTCACCATCGTCGATCGCCTCGTGGTGCAGCGGCTGGAGGCCAAGGCGCGAGCGCGGGCTGCGCCGGCGGGCTCTTCGGAGCGCTTCACGAACGAGTCGCTGTCGGCGGCGATGAAGCTGGTCGTGAACTCCGCGTATGGCTACCTGGGCGCGCCGTCGCTCACGCGCTTCGCCGACGTCGATGCCGCGAACGAGGTGACCCGGCACGGTCGTGAGCTGCTCGGTACGATGTGTCGCGAGCTCGAGGATCGCGGCGTGACGCTGCTCGAGGCCGACACCGACGGCGTGTACTTCGCCGTGCCCGACTCGTTCACCGAGGCCGACGAACGGCGCGTGGTGAGCGAGGTCGCCGATCTCCTGCCGCCGCTGGTGCGCCTCGAGCTCGAGGGCCGCTATGCCGCGATGCTCTCGCACGAGCCGAAGAACTAGGCGCTCAAACCGTATGGCGGCGGTCCGATCGTCCTGCGCGGCGTGGCGTTCCGCTCGAGCCGCGCCGAGCCGTTCGGCGAGTCCTTCCTGCGCCAGGCGCTGGAGCACCTGCTGACGGGGGACGTCATCGGGGTGCGCACGCACTACCTCGAGGTGGTGGCCGCGCTCCGCGCACGGGAGGTGCGTACGCTGGACGTCACGGCGCGCGTGCGCCTCACGAAGACCCCCGAGGAGTACTACGGGACGCGCGAGCAGCGGCGCGAGCTCCCATACGAGGCGGTGATCGCGAGCGGTCGCACCAGCTGGCGCGTGGGCGAGCGCCTGCGCGTCTACCGGGCGACGGGCAAGCGCGCGGCGCTGCTCCCGGACCCCGAGGAGGAGGCCGACGGCGCGGGCCCCGACCCCCGCGACTACGACGTGGCGCACTACGTGCGCGTGCTGGGCGAGACGTTCGGCGCGCGCCTGCAGCGCGCGCTCGACCCCGAGGACTTCGCCGCCATCTTCGCCGACCCGGGCCAGCTCACGTTGTTCCCAAAAAGGTCGGCTTTCCCCGTGGGGCTGTAGTTCGTCCCCTATGGCCCGCGCCTGCCTTTCGGCGATCTTCCGCGGTCCCCGGCTTGGCCCCGCGG
>JAYTHX010000089.1:0-17856 GCA_043732195.1 Polyangiaceae bacterium | reverse complement strand
GCGTCGAGGGTTCACCTGGTGCCGTGTTTCGCTTCCGTACCTCGGTCGTCGCGTCGGTCGTCCTGGCTTCGGTGTGGGCGTGCTCGTCCTCGGAGGGTGACGCGGCGCCGCCGAGCTGCGCGGCGACCGAGATCATCGCGGCGGCGAGCGACTACAGGTCGAGCGTGGTGTGCGGGGCGCCGCCGTGCGTGCTCGGGCCCTTCACGACGGGGACGGACCTGGGCAGCGACCCTTCGCTCGCTTCGTCGAACGGACGCGTGTTCTACGTCGGTCGCGACAACGACACGATCTACGAGCTCGACGCCGCCTGCGGCACTCCGAAGACGAAGAAGATCAGCGTTCACCAGGACGACGTTGCCACGGCGAACCCGCACGACGTCGCAGCCGCGAGCAACGGATCGATCTTCGTTGTCCTCTACAACGTGCCGCGCATCATCGTCCTCGGCGAGGACGGCAAGCCGGACGGCGCGCCCATCGACCTCACGATGTACGACGCCGATCGCAACCCGCAGGCCGACGCGATCCGGATCGTCGAGGTGGGCGGGGCCGAGAAGGCGTTCGTGACGCTCGAGCGCCTCGACGACCTGAATCTCCGAGGGCCCTCCAAGCAGTCCTCCCTGATGCTGCGAATCGACGTTGCCACGCGCCGGGTCGAGGACTTCATCGAGCTCAACGGCCGCAATCCCTTCAATGCCATGGCCGAGCTGAACGGCGCGCTCTTCCTCGCGGAGCCCCGCAGCTTCGACGCCGACGACGAGCAGCTCGCCGGCATCGAGCGCTTCGACACCGCGACGTCGACCTCGCGCCTGCTCGTCGCCGAGAGGGACCTCGGCGGGAGCGTCGCCGAGGTCGCCGTGACCGACGGGTGCGGCGCAGCGATCATCGCCGGAAAGCAAGAGTCCGTGAACCCCACGTCCCTCGTCACCTTCGACCCGGCGACCGGCCAGGTGCTCACCACCGCGAGCGCTCCCGTCCTCGCGACGCCCGGCTACGACCTCCAGGCGCTCGCCTGGAAGGGCAACACGCTGTATGTCGGAGACCGGCGCAAGGGCGGTATCGGCTTCCAGGTCCACGCCTTCGACCGCGATCCAGGCACGTGCATTCTACACCCAACCGGTCGTGATATCACCCTTCCCCAGCGCCCCGTGGCGATCCGGGCCGCACGCCGATGACGAGCTCCCCGACCGACGCGAAGGCCGAAGCGGCCCCCGATCAGGCCCGCAGCGCGGGGCGTGGCGGGCTCGCGATGCTCGTCGCGAACGTCTACTTCATCCTGACGGGCCTCGTGCAGCAGCTCCTCTTGCCGCGCGCCATCGGTCTCGCGGACTACGGCGCTCTGGCGCGCGTGCTCGCCGTCTCGAACGTCTTCAACAACGTCATCGTGGGGAGCTCGACGCAGGGCGTGAGCCGCACCGTCGCGGCGGCCGGCGTCGCCGAGCGCCAGGCGCTGCGTGCGACCCTGCGCGTGCACCTGCTGCTCGCGATCCTCGCGGCGGTGCTCCTGGCCGGCGCAGCGCCGCTGGTCGCGTATTTCGAGCATGCGTCGGAGATGCTCGCGCCGCTGCTCGTCATGACGGGCGTGCTGTTCGTCTACGGCGTGTACGCGCCGCTGTTCGGCTACCTGAACGGGCGCGGCATGTTCGTGCGTCAGGCTGCGCTGAACGTCGTCGCGGCGACGCTGCGCACGATCGCCCTGCTCGCCGTCGGCTGGCTGTTCGCCACGCGCGGCGCATCGATCGCGGGCGCGCTGGGAACGACGGGCGGCGTCCTCGGCGCCACGCTGGGCACGGTCGGCGCGGCGCTCGGCGTGTTCCTGCTGGCGCTGCGCTGGACGGGCACGGGCACGTCCCCCGACGCCGTGCGGCCCGCCGGCGTTCCGGACCTGCGCACATACCTCGCGCTCATCGTGCCGATCATGATCGCGCAGGGCTTTACCAATGCGCTCATGCAGGCGGACATCATCCTGCTCGGCCGCTACCTCTCGCTCTCGGCCGTGACCGCCACGCTCCCCGACGGCAAGACCGCGAATCAGGCGGCGAACGAGTGGGTCGCGGTCTACCGGGCGTGTCAGCTCTTCGCGTTCCTGCCCTTCCAGATGCTCTTCAGCGTGACGCAGGTGCTCTTCCCGATGCTCGCGAAGGCGAAGGCCGAGGAGGGCGGCGTGCGCGTTCCCGCGCTGGTCGCGCGCGGGTCACGCATCGGCGCCATCGTGTGCGGGATGCTGGTGTGCGTGGTGCTGGCGCTCCCGGGCTCCCTCCTCAAGCTCGGCTACACGGCCGACGTCGCGGCCCGCGGCGCCAGCGCGCTGCGCGTGCTCGCCCTCGGTCAGGGGACGTTCGCGATGGTCGGCCTGAGCACCACGGTGCTGATCAGCCTCGGACGCGAGCGCACCGCGCTGGTCGTGACCGCGCTCGCCCTGGCGCTGCTCGCGGCGACCTGCTCGTTCTTGATCCCGCTGGCACCGTTCGGCGCGCCGCAGCTGATGGCGACGGCGACCGCCACGACGATCGCGATGGGCTGCGCGCTCGTCGTGGCCGCGATCATGGTTCGCCGGGCGGCCGGCGCCTTCGTCCCGTGGAAGACCGCGCTCCGCGTGGCGCTGTGCATCGCCGGCGCGTTCGTGGTCGGCGGTCACACGCCGGTCTTCGGCAAGCTGATCACGCCCATCGTCGCCGGCGGCGTGGTGGTGGCCTATCTGCTCGCGCTCGTGGTGACCGGTGAGATCGGCAAGGCCGATCTCGCGCTAGTCGTCTCGATTGCCGCCCGAAAGCGCTCCAAAGGGTGATGTCTTGATCTGATCGCCCTTTGCCCCGCGCAGGCCATGCTTCTGCACGAGGCGGTGGAGGTACATGCGATCCATGCCGGCCATGCGGGAGGCCTTGCTCATGTTCCCGCCCGCGGCCTCGAGGAGCTGCGAGAGGTAGGAGCGCTCGAACGAGTCGATGACCGCGTCCTTCGCGAGGCGGAACGGGACCGAGAGATCGATGCCGTTCGCCGGACCGTGCGTCGAGGTGACGCCGCCGGCGCCCCGGCGCAGCGTCAAGTTCGAGGACTGGAGCACGACGCTCCGCTCCACGTAGTTGCGGAGCTCGCGCACGTTCCCCGGCCAGTCGTGCTTCGCCATCTCGCTCAGCACGGCGGCGGGGAAGAGGCGCTCCTCCTCGGTCACGCCGAGCTGCGCGAGGAAGGTGCGGACGAGGATGAGGAGATCGTCGAGCCGCTCGCGGAGCGGCGGCACGCGCGTGCTGATCACCGCGAGGCGGAAATAGAGGTCCTCGCGGAAGCGCTGCTTGTTCACCTCGCGCTCGAGGTCGCGGTTCGTCGCCGAGATGACGCGCACGTTCACCCGGCGTGGCTTCGTCTCGCCGACACGCCGGATCTCCTTCGCCTCCAGCGCGCGGAGCAGCTTGGGCTGGAGCTCGAGGGGCAGCTCGCCGATCTCGTCGAGGAACACGGTGCCCCCGTCGGCCGCCTCGAAGGCGCCGATGCGGTCGCGATCGGCGCCGGTGAAGGCGCCGCGCACGTGGCCGAAGAGCTCGCTCTCGACCAGGTTCGGGCTGATTGCGCCGCAGTCGACGACCACGAACGGCTTCTCCGCCCGCGAGCTGCGCTGCATGATCTCGGTGGCAACGAGCTCCTTGCCGGTGCCGCTCTCGCCCTCGATGAGCACGTTGATGTCGCTGTGCGCGATCTTGTCGAGCAGCCCGAACATGCGGCGCATCGGCAGGCTCGTTCCCAAGAGCGCGCCGAACGATGGCATCATCGGGACGAAGTCTTCCTTCGCCGGCGCTCCTGCGCGAACGCGCACGATCGAGTCCCCGATGGCGAGGACGCCCTCGGTGCCGATGTCGCCGTCACGGAGGCGCACGCCGTTCAGCGTGGTGCCGTTCATCGAGCTGGAGTCACGCAGCGTCCACACGCCGTCCTCGCGCACGAGGCGGCAGTGGAAGCGCGAGACCATGGGGTCCCGCAGGACGACGTCGTTGGAGGCGTGCGAGCCGATCTTGCAGACGTCACCGTCGTGCACGACCGCGCGCTGGGTGCCGATGCCGCCCTCGCGCTCGACCTGCAAGGTGAGGCGTGGGATCGAGACGGTCTCGATCAGCTGGCGGATGGTGTGGATGGTTTGCGCGGGCGGACGGACCTCGGAGGTCTGCGCGGTGTCCTCGCGCGGGATGGGCGCGCTGCCGGGCGGCGCGAACGAGGACGCGAACGAGGACATCCCGGTGGGCATCGGCGGCGGCGGCGGCACGGCCGGCGGGAGCGGCGAGTAAGCGGGCCGCGGCGCGATGCCGGAGACCTGGCGTGAATGAGGCGAGGAGGGCACGTGAGGTGCCATCGGCGGGAGCGGGGGGCGCGGCGGAGGACTTTTCGGCTGGGGCATGCATTCTCTCTGGAGGCGGGACACAGGTGTGAGTGCCCGTGGGTAGGCGGTGGAGAGCGAGCTGCCAACCCGAGCCGGTCGACGGAATGGCCACACGCAAAGGTGATGCCCACATGCAGCGAGCTTGATCTGCGCCAGACTTCCGGCAGAATTTGATCTGGGAGCGCGCACGCGTGGTCGGGAGGTGAGGCGCTGGTCACTCACCCCTGCGGCCCGCACGAATCAGCGCGCAGGTGCGATGAATGAAAGCACTGTTTTCGAGGCGTCGCGTGAGGCTGCAAGACTGCCGTGTGCTTGTACTTTGCACATGCGCGGCGCTCGTGACGGCGTGCTCCAACGACCATCCGCCGAGCCCCGCCCGCAGCGCCGACAGGAGCGACCCGCACGCGGGTGAGCCGGTCGTCGAGACGCCGAAGCGCTTCGAGAGCACGGCTCCCTACCGCGCGAAGCTCGCGCATCGCGGCGAGATCTATCTGCCGACCTGGTTCACGCCGCACCGCGGCACCTACGACCTCATCGTGCATTTCCATGGGCTCGGAAAATTACAGGAGGGCAACCTCGATCGCTCGCAGATCAACGCGGCGGTGGTGAGCATCAACCTCGGCGTGAGCACCGACCTCTACGCGAACGCGTTCCGCGATCCGCGGTCGTTCCAGAACCTCCTCGCCGACACGCAGGAGGAGATCGACAAGAGCGGGCGCGCGCAGAACGCGAAGCTCGGTCGCATCGCGCTCTCGGCGTGGAGCGCCGGGTTCGTCTCGGTGGCGAAGATCATGAGCGATCCGGCGAGCGCCGAGCGCGTCGACGCCGTGATCGTGGCGGACGGCTTCTTCACGTCGCTGAGCAACCTGAAGAAGCGCACCGTGAACGGCCCGTCGATCGAGCGCTTCGTGACCCTCGCCGAGGCGGCGACCAAGAGCGAGAAGCTGTTCACCATCACGCACAGCTCGATCCCGACCGTCGACTACGCGAGCACCGAGGAGACCGCGGCGAAGCTCCTCGAGCTGACGTCGAGCCCGAAGACGCCCTCGAAGCTCGTGGGCCCGAAGAACATGCACGAGACCTACGCGGTCGATCGCGGCGCCTTCCACGTGAAGGGCTACCAGGGCGTCACCGCCGGCGATCACATCAAGCAGATCACCGCGATGGGCGAGACGATGTATCCCTACCTGAAGACGCGCTGGGAGGCGCCGCCGCCCGCGGGCGCGACGGCAGCGCGGGCCGGCACGCCCTGAGGCGAGCTAGAACGACCAGCCCGCCTGGAGGTTGAGCAGCGGGATGATGCTCGCCTGCGCGGTGGTGGCGGTCATGTTCCCGCTCGGCGATTTTGCGTCCGCGCTCGCGAACACGTACTCGACTCCGCCCTGGCTGCGCAACTCGCGCGTCCGTAGTGGATGCCGGTTCACGGGCAGGACGACAAGAAGAGCCCTTCCGACAGTCGCCGAGACCGGCCGCGGCCAAGGCCCGCGTGGCGGCGTACACACGTGTGGCATGCCGCCGTTGGACAGAAATCCAGTCGATCGCGGGCCTGCGGGCGGTGAGCTCAGCGCCCGTCGGGTCGCGGTCGCACGTTCCAGGATCCACGCCGACCGAGCCGAGGCATGATTCGGCCATGTCCGAACGCGAGAAGATGCTGGCCGGAGCGCTCTACGACCCCGTCGATCCCGAGCTCGTTCGCCTGCGGGCGCACGCGCGCGACCTCTGCCGCGCGCTCGCCGCGACCGGGGAGGACGACAGCGCGGGATCGGAGCGGAGGCGCATCCTCGTGGCGCTCCTCGGCAGCGGCGGCGAGACCGCGTGGATGCAGCCGCCCTTCCAGTGCGACTACGGCGCCAACATCCAGCTCGGCGAGAAGGTGTTCTTCAACTTCGGCTGCGTCGTGCTCGACGTCTGCCCGGTGACCATCGGCAGCTTCACCCTGTTAGGCCCTGCCGTGCACCTCTACACGGCGACGCACCCGATGGACGCCGCGCTGCGCCGCACCCACGAGCTCGGCAAGCCGATCACGATCGGCTCGGACGTCTGGGTGGGCGGCGGCGCCATCGTGTGCCCCGGCGTGACGATCGGCGCCCGCTCCGTGATCGGAGCGGGCAGCGTCGTCACGCGGGACATCCCTGAGGGCATGCTCGCGGTCGGCAATCCGTGCCGCGTGATCAGGCCCGTCGACGCGACCTGATCAGGCGGTCACCTTGGACGCGAGCACGTCCGCCTTCTCGATGGCCGGCGGCTCGGAGAAGAGATCGCCGGCCTTCGCCATGAGGGCCTTCGCGATGTCGCCGCCGAGGTGCTTGCCGCGGTCCTCGTCGTTGGCGAACGCATCGACGATGTAGAAGACATTCGGCGCGGTACGCAGCGCGAACCACACCGGCGTGAACGCCTCCCCCTCCGCGAGCGGCTGCGCGCTCGCGAGGAACTTGCCGACCTCCTCTTCTTTTCCCGCCTTCGCCACGAGCCGAACCACGAGCGCTACCTTCGTTGCCATGTGAGCCTCCTCGGAAGTTGTTCGAGAGCGCTGACGGTACGAACCCCCGTGACCCCTGGCTAGTGGCGGAAACGACAACGATGCTATCGTTTCCGCCATGCGCATCGCGGTGCTCGCCCTCGATGGAGTGTTCGACACCGGTCTGGCGGCGATCAGCGACACGCTGGCCGTGGCGAACGCGTTGGCGGGCTCGAAGGCGGCGCCGTTCGAGGTCGCGCGCATCGGCATGCGCCGCCGCGTGACGACCGGCCAGGGGTTGCAGGTGCCGGTTGCCGAGCTGCCCCGACGCGCGCCCGATCTCGTGGTGGTGCCGGCGCTGGCCGCGAAATCGGCGAGCGGGCTCGAGGTGGCCCTGGCCCGCTCCGACGTGCGCGAGGCCACGGAGCTGCTCGCCGCCTGGGCGCAGCGCGGCACGCGGGTGGCCGGCGCCTGCACCTCGACGTTCGTGCTCGGCGCCGCGAAGCTGCTCGATGCGAAGCCCGCGACCACGACCTGGTGGCTCGCCGCCGCGTTCCGCGAGCGCTTCCCGAAGGTGAAGCTCGACGAGTCGCAGATGCTCGTGGAGAGCCGCGGCGTCATCACGGCCGGCGCGGCGCTCGCGCACCTCGATCTGGCGCTGTGGATGGTGCGCTGCGTCAGCCCTTCGCTGGCGCGCATGACCGGACGTCATCTCGCTTTCGATCGCCGGCCCTCGCAGGCGGCTTATTCCCTGCCCCACCACGTCGATCACACCGACGCGATCGTGGAAAAGTTCGAGACGTGGGCGAAGCGCAACCTCACGGGCTTCTCGCTGGAGGGCGCGGCGCGGGCGGTGGGGGCGAGCGAGCGGACGCTCGAGCGGCGGGTGCGGCACTCGCTCGGCCGCTCCCCGGTGGCGTTCGTGCAGGAGCTGCGGGTCGCGGATGCGATCCATCAGCTCGAGACCACCGATCGCGGGCTCGACGAGATCGCCGCGAGCGTCGGCTACCAGTCGGGCGTGACGCTCGGGACGCTGCTCCGCAAGCACACGGGGCTCGGGATCCGGCAGCTGAGGGCCCGAAAATGACGAAAGAGCGCGACCTGCCTTGCGACCGCGGCGCTGCGGGTTACGACATCAAACCTCCCATGACCTATGATCCGTACGCGCCGCCGCAGCAGCACTACCCGCATGGCGGAGGCGCGCCGTACGGGCTGCTCGGCACGTACGAACGCTTCGGCTGGAAGACGACGGCGGCCGCCGTGCTGATAGGGCTATCGGTCGGCTTCTCGGTCATCACCGTCGGGATGACGACGGCGATGGGCAAGCCGACCGCCGAGGCGGGCCTCCTCTACCTCGGCATCATGGGGCTCTTCGGCATCGGGACGCAGCTGACGAGCCTGGGCGGGGGCGTCCTCTTCCTGGTGTGGATGCACCAGGCCTCGAAGAACGCGCATTCGCTGCGCGGCCAGGCGCTGACGACGTCACCGGGGTGGGCGGTCGGCTGGTGGTTCATCCCGATCGCGAGCATGTGGAAACCGTACCAGGCGCTCACGGAGATCTGGCGCGCGAGCGACCCCGACGTGGCCGTCGGTGACGAGTCGTGGCGCAGCCGCGCGGTGCCCGGCACGTTCCCGCTTTGGTGGGCGCTCTATCTGGTGAGCGGCGTGGTCTCGCTGGTGGGCGTAGGCATTACCGCGTTCGCGGGCCTCAAGCAGGCGGGAGTCGAGTCCGCGCTCACGTTCGAGGACGCGACGGGCAACGCGGTGGTCGCGGTGTCGCTCTTCCTCTCGGCGATGGCGGCGGTGGCCATCATCTCGATCATGCGGCAGCTGCAGCGCCGGCAGGAGGCGCTGTCGTTGCAGGGCGCGGATCGCGCGGGCTGAGGGGCGTGCGCGTGGCGCCCTGCTACTCGGGGCCGCGCGGGCCGCGCGAACACGACGTCGGGCAGGGCGGGATGGCGGGCCTGGAGGATGGGCTGGAGGCCGAGGAGCGAGCCGACGAGCGCGCCGAGCACGGCGGCCCAGGCCGCGCGCCCGCTTGGGGCTCGGGGTAGCACGAAGGCGGGGCGAGGCCAGCGCGCGCGGAGCGGAGGCTTGCCCCCGCGAAAGTCGCGAGCGACGCCGGGGGCGATCATCACGACGGGCCACGCCCTGCCACCGACGGCGGCAGTGGGCGAGCAACCTTGCCGTCGTCAGAGCGGAAAGTCGGTCAACGGCGGCGGGTCGAGCGCGCCGCGGCGCGCTCATGACGACCGCACGCCAACCTGGCGTCCGGAGGCGCAACCAGCTCGCGCCCCCGGCGAGAACGAGGCGACCCCTGCCGAGACCCGCTCGGAAGAAACCGCCTCGCTCTCTCGCGCTCTGACCGACCGATCAGATGCCGAGCTTCACGCTGCCGCCTCGCGCCGGCCCGGACGCACCGGACCCGACGCCGCAATCGCCTGGCGCATCGTGCTCTGAAGCTCTGCGCTCTGAGCAAGTGCGTCGCGCGACTTCTCGCGACCGTTGCCGAGGGGGGTTCCCGCGAAGGAGAGATGATTGCCACTCTTCTCCACGAGACCGCGCGAGACACCGAGATCGATGAGCTCGGCCAGAACATCGATCCCCGTTCCATACCGAATCTCGAATTCCGCCTCGGTGAACGGCGGCGCGCACTTGTTCTTTGCCAGTTTCACGCGCGTGCGCCCGCCCACCAGCTCGTCGCCGACCTTCACCTGACCGATGCGCCGGACGTCGAGGCGCATCGAGGCGTAGAACTTCAGCGCATTGCCGCCCGTCGTCGTCTCGGGATTGCCGAACGTGACGCCGATCTTCTGGCGCAGCTGGTTGATGAATAGGAGCGTCGTGCCGGTCCGGTGCGCGATGCCCGTGAGCTTGCGCAGGGCCTGGCTCATCAGACGGGCCTGGAGCCCCATGTGCGCGTCGCCCATCTCCCCTTCCAGCTCCGCCTTGGGCGTGAGCGCGGCCACCGAGTCGATCACGATGAGGTCGATCGCACCGCAGCGAACGAGCATCTCCGCGATGTCGAGCGCCTGCTCGCCGGTGTCGGGCTGCGAGACCAGCAGCTTGTCGATCTCGACGCCCAGATTGCGCGCGTAGTTGATGTCGATGGCGTGCTCGGCATCGATGAACGCGCACACCCCACCGCTGCGCTGCGCTTGCGCGATGGCGTGGAGCGCGAGCGTCGTCTTGCCGCTCGACTCCGGACCGTAGACCTCGATCACCCGGCCGCGCGGGTAGCCGCCCACGCCCGTCGCGAGGTCGAGCGCCAGCGAGCCGGTGCCGATGGTGGCCACCGGCTCCACGCCGTTCTCGTCACCGAGCGCCATGATCGCGCCCTTGCCAAACTGCTTCTCGACACTGGCAACGACGCCCTTCAGGATCTTCATCTTTTCTGCAATCTGCTCGAGCATGGGCCTCACTCCTTGGAAATTCGCCTCCTTGATCGCGTGACGGCGGCGAAGAACGTCACGAGAACGAAACCTCACGCCGCGTCGCCGGCGATCGAGAGCCGGCCGCGATCGAGCAAGCGCGCGGAGACGGCCTCCGCGACATGGTCGACCGCGAGCGCGGTCGCGCCCTCTAGGTCCGCGATGGTGCGTGCCACCCGCAGGACCTTGCCGTACGCGCGCGCCGAGAGGCCGAGCGACCGCACGGCATTGGCGATCAGGTTCGAGCCCGCTTCGTCGAGCGCGCACACCCGCTCCAGGTCGCGGACGCCGAGGTGGGCATTCGCCGAGGCCGTAGCCTCCTTCGTGCGCATTCGCTCGCGCTGGATCCCGCGCGCCCGCTCCACCCTTGCCCGCACCGCGGCGCTGCGCTCGCCGGAGGCGCGCGCCTGGAGCTCGAGGACGTCGACCGGCGCCAGCGAGACATGGATGTCGAGCCGATCGATGAGCGGTCCGCTCAGCTTCGACCGATACGCGCGAATATGGTCCAGTCGACAATGGCAGCGCGTGGTCCCATCCCCTTGGCGCCCGCACGGGCAAGGGTTCGTTGCGCCGATGAGCATCGGTCGCGCCGGGAACGTCGCGACCGTCTGCGCCCGCGAGATCGTGACGAACCCATCCTCGAGCGGCTGCCGCAGCGACTCCAGCGTTCCGCGGCGAAACTCCGAGAGCTCGTCGAGAAAGAGCACCCCTTGGTGCGCCAGGCTCACCTCGCCCGGCCGCGCGAGCTCCCCGCCGCCGACCAGCGCCGCTTCGCTCGCGGTGTGATGCGGCGCGCGGAACGGGCGTGTTCCGACGCGGCGCGGGCCGCTGAGCAAGCCGGCCACGCTCTGCACGGCGAGCACCTCGAGGGACTCCGCGCGGCTGAGGCTTGGCAGGATCCCGGGAAGGCGGCGGGCGAGCATCGTCTTACCCGCGCCAGGCGGTCCGATGAAGAGGAGGTTGTGCGCGCCCGCGGCGGCGATCTCGAGCGCCCGGCGCGCGGTCGCCTGCCCGCGCACGTCGCCGAGGTCGTCGCACGCGAGCGGCACCAGCAGCTCCGAGCGCGCCGACACGGTGAGCAGCGGTTGCTGGCCGCGCAGCGCGGCCACCAGCTCGGCGAGCGTGCCCGCAATCCCGACCTCGATCCCATCCACGAGCGAGGCCTCGCTCTCGTTCGCTGCCGGGACGATGACGCGCGCAACGCCCCGCTGCTTTGCCCCCAGCAGATGGGCAACCAGGCCGCGTAGCGGATGCAACGTGCCGTCGAGCGAGAGCTCACCGAGAAAGAGCACGTCCCCCAGCGTCTCCGCCGGGAGGATCCCGAGCGAGACGAGCGTGGCCATGGCGATCGCCAGGTCGAACCCGCTGCCCCGCTTCTTCACGTCTGCGGGCGCCATGTTGACGACCACTCGGCACTCGCTGAGGTCGACGCCGAGCTGCGCGAGCGCGCTCTTCACGCGCACGCGGCTCTCGCGCACGGCGATCTCCGCGAGCCCCACCAGCTCGAAGCAAGGCACCCCGCGCGTGGCCTGCACCTCGACGCGAACGGGATGCGCGGCGAGACCCACGAGGACGGAGCTGTGCGCAGTGGCGAGCATGCGGCCCCTCACTGCGAGCCGCGTGCCGCGCGGCGAACCCTCGTTTCAGCGATTGATCCGCGAATGACAGTATGGCCTGGCCAGGCCAAGGGGTGGCCTGGGCCAGGCGCTCAGAGCTGTCGACAGACCCCGATGTTGGTCGGCAGGCCGTCGGTCACGACGCGTACCGGTACGCACGTCGAGCCGCCCCCGCACGAGTCGCCCGCTGCGCAGACCTCGTAGGCCGGAGCGCAAGCATTGAACTCACAGGCCGCGCCCCAGCCCTCGGCGTCCGCGCCTTGAGCGAGCAGCGGACACTGGCTGGTGCCCGTGAGGACGAGCGCACTCGCACAGCAGTGCCCTTGTCCGGATTGGCGTGGAAACGCCAGCCGCACGAGCGTGTCCGATGGGACGCGGCGACGGCGCAGCCGACGCCATTAGGGCTGCAGATCATCGACGGTCCCGACGGTTCGGGATTGGTGCAACAGATCGACACAGCGCCGCGCACGGCGCCCCCGCACACTGGAGCGACATCGCAGCAGCGGGGAGCGCAGGGCAGCTCGCGTCTGCCGCAGCGTCGCCGCCGTCGCCACTCGCGTCGCTCGGCTCGGCCGCCCCGTCGCTCGCGTCCCGGGTGGCCTTCTCCGGAACGCCTGTTCTGCGAACCAAAGCACCCTTCCACCCGCGGCGGCTCGAATCATCATGATGAAGATCGTTTCTGTCGAGCTCGACGAACGCGTCGTGGTCACTCGTCGCGGCCTCCCGCTCCGTGCCCTCGGACCGGCTCCGTGCTTCCCGCCGACTGGTTCAGCGAGATCACGGTCGGCGTGCACGAGCGCGGCGTGCTCTGGCGCGACGGCCGCCCCGTCCTCGTCCTCGGTCCCGCGCGTGCAGGTCTTCTCGGTCCTCGACGCGATGCCCGAGCTCTCGAAGGAGCTCGCGAACGTGATCCCCAAGGATCACTGAGTACGCGATGGAGGACCCGGCCGTCGCCACGCACACCGTGGCGAACATCCGTGACGCGGTCTACCTGCTCGTTCAGCTCGCCAGCCGGGAGTTCGTGGCCGGGGTCTCCCTGTACGAGCTCCTGGCCGGACGCGACACCATGACGCGCTTCCTCGAGGTGGACGTGACCGCGAAGGCACGCCGCGTCGGGTCTGCGTGGAGCGGGTCGGCGTCAAGGACGTGGTCCTCCCCGGCGGGATGAAGACCCTGCTCAACAAGGTCATCGAGGCGGAGAAGGAACCGGGCGCGAACGTCATCCTCCGCAGAGAGGAGACCGCTCCTGCTGCGCCTCGAGGAGCTCGACTCGCCGAAGGAGATGGCGGCGAAGGTCCACGAGGTCTGCCTCGTGGTCGGTGCCAAGGGAATGAGCGGCCTGAACGGGCTCGTTCCGACCGGCTTCTTCGCGGAGACCGGCGCCAAGCGCGAGTCGCGAGAGGGACGGAGGACCGGTAGCCGGGTGGCCACCCGGGTGCCGGGCTTCTTTGGAGATCAGACCGCTGAGGTTGCGGGCCCGGCTGCTAACCGGTGCGTACCCCGCTGGGGTATGGCGTTCGAGTCGCCCGATTTCCGTTGGTTTTGCTCCGGATCGGACGCGGCAAATGGACTGGCCGCACGTGGCCGTAGCCCACGCTCCTTCAAGACACCGGGGGGTCGAATCCCTCCCGATTCACCACCGCATGCATGCTGCATGCGTCGTCCTCTCCACAATTTAGGTGCGCGGACGCGGGGCCGTATACTCTCACGAGATGAAGAGGGAGGCCCTCCGCGTCACGTCGACCATCCCCGTGGCGCCCACGACGCTGTATTTTGCCTGGATTGACAGCGAGCACCACTCGTCGATGACGGGTGGCCCAGCGAAGCTCGAGCCCGTCGTCGGCGCGAAGTATTCGGCAGTCGGCGGCTATGTCACGGGAAAGCTGGTCATTCTCGACCTCGGACGGCGCATCGTCATGAGCTGGCGAACGACCGATTTTCCCCGGGATGCCGCGGATTCTCGCGTCGAGGTCCACTTCGAGACCCTCGGGCAGAGCACCCGCATCCTCATCTTGCACACCGAGATCCCCGAGGGGCAGTCGGAGCAGTACAAGACGCTCTGGAACGACAAGTACATCACGCCCATGCGCGCGTACTTCAGTAAGTTCTTGCCCGATCCGCGGAACCCGCCGGTCCGACGCCCCCCGCCCCCGCCGCCCGAGGGCGAGGAGAACGAGCCGGAGGAGAAGCCGAAGTCCAAGCTCGGCATGATGAAGGCCGCAAAGGCGGCCGAAGCGGCGGCCCGCGCCGCGAGCGCCGCGCGCCTGCCCAGGCCTGCGCCGAGCAGCGGTCCTGGCGTTCACAAGGCCGAGACCAAGCCAGCGAAGCCCTCGAAGACCGCGCCTCCCGTGGCCCCGACGTCAGCCGCTTCAGTCGCGTCAGCCGCGCCCTCGGCGAAGAGCAAGCCCTCCGCGAAGCCGGTCCCGAAGGCGGAAGCCAGGCCCGCCCTCAAGCCGTCGAAGCCGGCCCTCAAGCCGTCGAAGCCCGCTCCGAAGGCCGCGCCCAAGAAGCCAGCGAAGAAGCCCGCCCCGACGAAGCCGGCGCCCAAGGCGAAGAAGCCCGCCCCGAAGGCGAAGAAGCCCGCCCCGAAGGCGAAGAAGAAGCGCTAGGGGAGCCGGCCAGCGCTGGCCGCGTCTAGCTTTCGCTCTCGGGCGACGGATCGCGCTCCGTGGGCGCGTGCGCGTCGCACGTTTCATCGGAGAAAGCCGGCTGTATGACGTTTTCGTCACTCATGCATGAGTCACCAGGGCCAGGACGGTACGCGCGCAAGTCAGCCCGCCTAAGATGCGGAGCACCGTGACCGATCCCGTCCTCACCGACCTCCTGGTCTTCCTCGGCGACTCGCCCACCCCCTTCCACGCGGTCGCGAACGCCGTGACCCGTCTCGAGGCGGCCGGCTTCCGGGCGCTCGCCGAGACCGACGACTGGTCGAGCCTCGCTCCCGGCCCCTACGCTTTCGTACACGGCGGCTCGAGCGTCCTCGCGTTCGTCATCCCGAAGAAGAAGCGCATCGGGGGCTTCCGCATCGTCGGCGCCCATACCGACAGCCCGAACCTCCGGCTCAAGCCGACGCCCGAGTACACGAAGGAGGGCTACGCGCAGCTCGGCGTCGAGGTGTACGGCGGCGCGCTGCTCAACTCCTGGCTCGACCGCGACCTCTCGCTCGCCGGCCGCGTTTTCCTCTCCGCCGACGGCGCAACGAGCGCGAAGAGCGCGAAGAGCGCGAGGAGCGCGAAGAAGGCGCCCCAGGTCGCGTCGCGGCTGGTCCGCTTCAAGCGGCCGATGCTGCGCGTCGCCCAGCTCGCGATCCACCTCGATCGCGACGTCAACGACAAGGGCGTGGTGCTCAACAAGCAGGAGCACCTCGCGCCCATCTTCGGGCTCGCGTCCGAGGACGGAAAGAGCCTGAAGGCCATGGTCGCCGAGGAGCTGGAGGTGCCGGCCGCGCGCATCGTCGGCACCGAGCTGATGCTCTACGACGTCGTCCGGCCCACGCTCGGCGGACGCAGCCGCGAGCTGGTGTTCTCCGCGCGCCTCGACAACCTCGGGATGTCACACGCCGCCATCCGCGCCCTGATCGACGCCGCGCCCGCCGCCGCCGCCGACGATCTCGTCCCCGTCGCGGCGCTCTTCGACCACGAGGAGGTCGGCAGCGAGAGCGCGTACGGCGCCCACTCCGGCTTTCTCCCGCGCGCGCTCGAGCGCATCGTCCTCGGTCGCGGCGGCTCGCGCGAGGACTACCACCGCGCCCTCGCCGGCTCGCTCTGCGTGTCCGCCGACATGGCCCACGCCGTTCACCCGAACTACGAGTCGCGCCACGAGGCCCGGCACAAGCCGGTGCTCAACGGCGGCCCGGTCATCAAGATCAACGCGCAGCAGCGCTACGCGACCTCGGGCGGCACCGCCGCGCTCTTCCGCGACCTCTGCGGCCAGGCCGGCGTCCCGGTCCAGCACTACGTGAACCGCACCGACCTTCCGTGCGGTTCCACGATCGGCCCCATCGCGTCGACGCTCCTCGGCATCCGCACCGTCGACGTCGGCAGCTCGATGCTCAGCATGCACTCCGTCCGTGAACTGGCGGGCGCGAAGGACCCGGCGATGATGACCCGTGTCCTGACGGCGTTCTACGGCTGCGCGGATCCCGGAGGCCCGTGATCCGCGCGCCACGTCTCGTCCGTGCGCTCGCGACCGGCGCGCTCCTGCTCGCCGCTGCGGGCTGCGGGAAGAAGGCCGGCAGCAAATGCAAGGCGGGCGAAGCGCTCTGCCCGGACAAGACCACGGCCCTCACCTGCCAGGGCGGAGCGCTCGCCGAGGTCTCGTGCCGCGGCCCGCTCGGCTGCTCCACCTTCCAGGGCCATGCCAGCTGCGACGACTCCGTCGCGAGCGAGGGAGACGCGTGTATGGGCGCGAGCGAGGAGGAGTACGCCTGCTCGCTCGACAAGAAGCGCGCGCTGATCTGCAAGAACGGCCACTTCGATCGCTACCTCGAGTGCCGCGGCCGGGGCGGCTGCGCACTGCTCGGGCTACAGGTCTCGTGCGATACGTCGGTCGCGGCGAAGCTCGATCCCTGCAAGGTCCAGGGCGCCGCCGCCTGCTCCGACGACCAGAAGGAGCTGCTCATCTGCCGCGACGGCAAGTTCGCCCACCATCGCTACTGCCGCGGAAACGCCGGCTGCTACACGAAAGACGACGCTCCCGCCTGCGACGAGACCCTCTCTCTCGAGCAGGACGAGTGCGGGCTGCCCGGCTACGTCGTCTGCTCGGTGGACGGCTTCAGCGAGCTTATCTGCCAGGGCGGCCGCTTCATGAAGCAGCGCGCGTGCAAGACCGGCTGCACCGTGATCGGCGGCGGCCGCGGCGGCATCGACTGCAGATAGCGACTACTTTGCATCCGCGCAGCAGCGGAAGCCGGTCGAGTAGTCGTGGTAGCTCACGTCGTGCGCGGTCGTGCGGTACGTGCAGCCGTCGCCGTTGCGATGCGTGTCCTGGTAGTAGCCGCCGCGGAACGTGCCGCGCGTGCCGTCCCGCACGTCGGCCACCCATTCGTGGAGGTTGCCGACCATGTCGTAGACGCCGAACGCGTTGCGGCAGTGCGGGAAGCTGCCGGTGGGCGCGACGGTGTTCGGCGCCGCGTTGATGCGCGGGTCGTTCATCGCGGCGCCCGACGCGTAGACGTTCTCGCCGAGATCGGGATGGAGCGACTGGAGCGGCGCATGCCCGCTGTCGTTGCAGTAGCCGGTCTTGCGCTCGTCGCCGTAAGGGAACGCGGTGGGCTTCTTTCCGCGGCATGCGCGGTCCCATTCCTCGCCCTTGCAAAGCCGCTTCTTCGCCGCCTTGCACGCGGCCTCGGCCTCGTTCTTCGAGATGTAGCCCTGCGGGGTGACGCCCTGACGCGTGATCGCCTTCACGGTGAGGTTCGTGACCGGCTGGGTCGGCGGGTGCGCGACGTCGTCGCGTCCCTTCAGCTCGACGACCTGCGCCTCCCAGCGATCGATGCAGTACGCAGGCACACCCTCGACCGCGATGTGCGCCATTCCCGGCGGACAGGCCCCGCTCTTCCCCTCCGAAGGCGACGAAGCCGCCAGGCATCCGAGGAACGCGCTCGCGAGCGTCACAACGATGATTCGCCGGGGCAACACGCCAAGGAGTTAGCCCAGCCAGGGCCTTCTCGCAAACTGTCAGCGGTCAGCGGTCAGCGGCGCACTCAATGGTGCGGGATCAGGCCCGTGAACCACGCGGCCGCGCCTGCGGCGGCGACCACCAGGAACAGCACCACACCGATGGCCGCGCCGCCCGGACCGCCTGCGCTGGGCAGGCGCGCATGCGCGCCGGAGCGCTGGGAGCCCGGCAGCTGCCCCATCGACGGGGAGGACGGGATCGCCCCGGGAGGCGCCGAAGGGTACGACGGCGCGGGAACCGGACCGTTCGAGGGCGGCGGCATCGGCTCCGCGTCCTCGAGGGCCGAGAGGTTGCCCTGCTCGAAGA
>JAYTHX010000088.1:0-6248 GCA_043732195.1 Polyangiaceae bacterium | reverse complement strand
ACAGGCTTTTCAGGGAGGTTCATGGGGTCACTCATCACATGCGCTCTACATGCACTTCAGGCAGAAGGACCGCCCGCGGGCGGCGCCGCCGCGCCTCGCGCGTCCGAGCGCGGCCACCAGCTTCTTCAGACCCTTCGCCAGGTCGCTCCAGCTCGGCATGGGAAAGCCGCCGATGAGCACCGTCGGGCTCCCGAGCATCACCGCGCCGATACATGGCGGCGCTCCCGGATCCTTGCCCATCAGGTTTCCCATCGCCGCCTGCAGCGCGCCCATCGCCATGTCGGCGCCCATCATCGCGGCCGCGAGCACCGCCGCGCTCGCTTCGGCGCCCGCGCTCGCGGCGGCCGCGCTCGCGTCGGCCGACGCCGCCGCGCTCTCATCCGCGGCGTCCGCGCTTTCGTCGGTGGCCGCTTGCGCCGCGTCGGCCGAGGCCTGCGCTGCGGCCGCCGCCGCCGAGCGCGTCTCGAGGATCTTGTTTCCCGCGCCCACGATGCCCATGGCCTTCGACAGCTTGCCCGCGCCGCCGATCACCTTCTGCGCCGCCGCCGATGCCTTCTGCATCTTCGACATCGCACCGGCCGCGCCGCCCGCCTTGGGCGGCGGCCCGCACTGACGCGTGATGTCGAGCATCCGCGCCGCGCGCGAGCCGCCGATGAACACCTTGCTCGACCCCGTGAAGATCGTGAACACCGGCGTGATCGCCCCACACGTCGGCGCAATCCCGAAATCCCCCGAGCGCGCCGCCGGCATCCCGTTGATGAGCACCGACACGCATCCCGTCAGCACACTCCCGATCGCCGGTAGTGGGATCGGCGGCGCCGGAGGGATCAGGCTCGGCGGGTGCGTATGCGTGTGCGGCATGCCGACAACCATCGCCCCCATCGTCGCCGCCGGAAACGACGGCAGCGCCTTCGAGATCCCAGCGGTTACGCGCGCGAACGCGTTGTTCAAAAAATCCGTCGGTGCGCTCGCGAGGCCCGCCACCGCGCCGACCACACCTTGCGCCTTTGCGAAGGCCGAGACGTTCGGCTGGTTCAGGTTCTGGAACGGCGAGGCCGAGCGGTTGACGATATCGGCCGCCGCGTTCGTCACCGCGTTGCCCGACTCCTTCGCGAGCAGCGGCGCCTTTGGGAGCTGGCTCGCGGGCTGCGCGGGGAGCCCCGTGGCCGGAGGGGTGAAGCCCGGAGGCCTGCCGCCGGCGCTCATGACCTCGCGCCTCCGCCCGCGCCGAGGCGAGCCCGCACCCCATCGAGCTCTTCACCGTAGCGTGTCGCGACGTCGACGTGGCCCGCGCGCGCGCAGACGTCGCGCAAGCGCTCGAGCACGCTCCGGAGGCGCTCGTCATAGCCGTGCTCGCGCGCGACGTTCGCCGCGCTCGCCCACGTCTCCACCGCGCCCGGGGCATTCCCCGCGCTCCACCGCGCCTCGCCCGCGCGCTCCAGCAGATCCGCCCGCATGAAGAGGTTCCCCAGCTTGTCCGCCGTCACCGCACCGAGCGTGAAGCTCGTATCCGCCTCCGCGAACGCACCGAGCCGCATGTCGACCTCACCGATCGCAAACGCCACCTGCAAGATCACCGGCAGCGACTTCGCGTCGCTCGCCAGGTCCAGCGCCTGGAGGTAGTGCCCGCGCGCCGCCGGAAGGCGGTCGAGGCGCGTCATCACGTCGCCCAGTCCCTGCACCGCCATCGCCTTCAGCGCCAGCACCCGGTGCATGTCGTAGTACTGATAGAGCGTGCCGTACTTGTCCACGGCCGCCTCGTAGCGCCCGAGCGCGACGTCGAGCGCCGCGCACTGCATCAGCGCGCTCATCCGGCGCGCGGGCGGCAGCGCAGGGTCTGCCGCGTCGAGCGCCACGTCGTCGGCGAGATCGCCCACCGTCACGCGCGTCGTGTACACGTACGGCCCGCTCACCCCCGCACGCCGGAGCGCGTCGATCGCGAAGGGCGAGCTCCGATCGTCGCGAAGCACGAGCCGCACGTCGCGCATCCAGGGCGCGTAGCTGCCAAAGGGAACGAGCGCGCCGGCGATGCGCGCCTGCGTCTCGCGATCGGCAATACGCTCGGGCACGAGCGCCACCACGAGCCGATGTCCGCCGCCGGGCGGCAACCACGTCGTCATGTGCACGAGCAGTGCGCGGAGCCGCTCGAAGGGGTCGATGTCGCGCGCGCGGCACGCGGGCGGCGGCGGCGCCAGCGGCGCGTCGCCGTTCTCGGCACGCTCCTCGTTGACCTCGGCGAGCTGCGCGAGCACCGCCACGACGAGGCCTTCGACATACGCGGCCGCGCCGGTCACGGGCGCCGCGTGAAAGAAGCACACGTCACCCGGCGACTCGCCGTCCACGGCCTCGAACACGCGCGCGATCGTGGGAACCTCCTCGTCGAGCGACGTGAGGACAAGGACGGGCTGCTCGCTTTGATCGATGAAGCCGAAGAGCTGTCCCTGGAGCTCGTCGAGCGGGGAGACGCGTTCCGTCATCGCATCCTCCTCAGTTGATCTTCACCATCGCGCCGGAGATCTCCATCATCCCCGACGCGGTGACGTTGACGGCCGAACCGTTGACCACCGCCGAAGCCGGCTCGAGCTTCACGCTCGAGCCGCCCGAGCCGATCCCGACCTCCTTCGGTCCCTGCAGCGAGAGCGTGCCGTCGGCCTTCAGCGACAGCTTGGCGGCGCCGCACGAAAGGAGCAGCTCCTCGGCCGCGCCGATCGAGATCGTCCCTCCGTCCAGGGTGATCGTGCTCGACCCGTTCGAGAGCACGATCTTGCTCGTCGTGCCGAGCGTGGCCTCTCCAGCCTTGAGCTGGAACGTCGCATCCCCGCCGTGATGGATGGTGATCGACGTCCCGGCGTTGATGTCGACCGTCGTCTCCGCCTCCTCGACGACCGTCTTCGCGTGCAGCTTGTGCTCGAGCGCCACCGTCACCGAGCGATTGCCCGCGGCCACGCTCAGCGCATCATCCTTGCTCGCCACCGTGTGCGAGCGACCGCCCGTCACCGTCACCGACTCGCCGTCGTCGACGTTCTCGTGGCGCGAGTTGGTGATGCTGATGTTCTCGTCGCCCTTCACGCTCACCGTGCGGTTCGCGCCGACGCTGATGCTCTGGTTTGCCCCAACGCTGAACGACTGATTCGCGCCCACGCTGTACGACTGGTTCGCTCCGACTTTCGCGCTGTGGTTGTGCAGGACCTTCTCGTTCAGGTCCTTCTGCGCGTGAAGGAAGATCTCCTCCTTGCCCGCCCGGTCCTCGCACGAAATCTCGTTCTTGCCCTTGTTCCCTGGCACGCTCAGCCCCCGGTACAGCACCGCCCGCGTTGCGTCCGCCGGCAGCTTCTGCGGCTGCTTGTTGTCGCCGTTGAACAGCGCGCTCACCACGATCGGACGGTCGATGTCGCCGTCCAGAAAATCCACCAGCACCTCCGCGCCCACGCGGTGCGCGATGTAACTGCCCTGGTCGTGATGCGCCACCGGCGTCGCCATCCGCACCCAGACCGAGCTCTTGTCGTCGTGCTTGCCGAGCGTGTCCCACGCAAACTGGATACGGATGCGCCCGAACTCGTCGACGTTCGGCTCATCCATCTTCGGGCCCACCACGCGCGCGGTGCGGAGATGGGCACGCGGCTTCGGCGGCACGCGCGGGCGCACCGCCACCTCCGCCGGCACCGCCACGAAGTCCACGCTGATCCCCGCCGCCGCCGACGGCGTCCGGTTCCCGCGCTCCAGGCTCACCGCGCCCCCGTTGCTACCGCCCAGCGTGGCCGCTGTGATCACGTACTTCCGGTTGAACGCCTTGTCGGGGTGGTCGTTGATCTCGAAGCGGAAGCCCACCCGCATGCGCAGCGACGTGCTCGTCCCCGAGAACGTCAGCGCCTGCGAGCGCTGCTCCTCCAGCCGAAGCTGCGCGCGCGCCGAGCCGGGGCGCGTCACCCCCTGCACGTCGGGGCCAACCCCCACCGTCGCCTCGTCTGGGTCGTTGTAACAGCCAGGATACTCGTACACCTCACGCGCCCCGAGCGAGCCGGGCGATGACGAGCCCTCGCCGATCTCGATCGCCTGCATCTGACGCGTCGGCTTCAGGAAGTTGTAGTCGCGATGGACCACCGAGTTCGGCCGCACCCGGCGCTCCCGACGGATCGCGCTCACGTGATCGACCGTGATCGCGCCCGCGGCGTCGCGGTACGCGATCACCTCCTTGCCCGCCACCGGAGAGTAGCCGCGCGGATCGTTGACCAGGACCACCGTGCTCTTGTCCTTCGTGTGCTCGACGTGAAAGTGGATTCCCTCCTCCGCGAGGATCCGCGACAGGAACGACATGCCCGACTCGTTCATCTGCGTGCAGTAGTCACGCTTCAACGGCGCCGGATGCAGCCGCGGGTCCACCTCGATCTGCCACGGCTTGAAGAGATCCTTTGCGATCTCCACCACCGTGAGGTTCTGGAAGACCCGGCACCCTTGCCCGTGCGAGAGCTCGGCGAGCAACGGGACGATCCGCAGACGGGTCTCGCGCTGCTTCTTGCCGACGGCGACGCCGCTGGGAAAAATCTCCTCGATGACGCCCCTCATGACATGGAGGGACGTGTCGTCATCGGCGCGTTGCAGCTGGAAGATGGCCTCTCGCCCGAGGGCGTCGTCGAGGCCCGCGGCGACCTCGGCGCTGCTCACGACCGTCAGATCGTAGGACGAGAGCCCGGAGAGCGTGTCCCAGCCAAAGAACGACAGGATAGCGAGCGACCCGTCCTTCTGTCCTTCGATTCGCAACGACGTGCGAACCTCATCGACGTGACCGAAAAGCGCAGAAACGTCAGCAGGATCTACCATCGGTTCGGGGAGATTGGCCTGAGGTGGGGGGAGGTGCAAGCCATCACTACGGGGGACGTCGCCGGTTGCAGGCCCCTCGGACGGCCGGCCGCGGAGTTGGGTAGAATCGCCCAGGTGTACCGTTTTCTCGCCAACGCCACGACGCGGGCGATTTTGGTAAACCGGTACCGCGACTGGTCGATGATGCAGGAGATGACCCCGGCTCGAGCGACTCGATGATCGACCGGCTCTGGATGGTCGACGACGCCTTCGGGAGGCAATGGCGGCCGTGGATCGCCTCGCGCGGCGAGAGGGGGGAAATGCGCGATGACCGGGCGCGGAGCGCCATACGGGGCCTCGTCTGGGCGGCGGCGAACGCCAGCCATGACCGCTACGACCGCGCGTCAGCCATGTTGCTCGCGATCTACGCGGAACTCACGGGCGGCTCGCTCTCACGTCACGAGAGGGATCCGGCCAGCCTCGGCTCGGATCGACTGATGTGGGAGCGGATCTCGGAAGCGCTCGAGTGCGCCACGGCGTCCGGCCGCCTGCGCATCGAGCAGGCAATGCGATTTCAGCCGACGTTCGTTCTCGAGGACGCGCCCGACACGTTGCGGGATCTCGACGCGCCACCGCCGAGCCTTCCTGGTCTGCAGCTCGCGGACTGGGTCGGCATCGAGCTCGTCGACGCGTCGGGGCGCCCGCTCGCCCGCCGGCGCTACCGGATCGAGCTTCCCGGCGGCGCGATTCGCGAGGGTAGCCTCGACGACCACGGGATCGCGACCATCACGCGGACGGAATCAGGAACGTGTCGGATCGAGTGTCCGTTTCATCCGCCGACCCCCGCGACGACGCACGTCGTTGCGCAGGGTGAGCACGCCCCCGGGATCGCCGCGCGGCAGGGATTCGACGACTTTCGGGAGATTTGGGACCACCCGCACAACTCCGACCTGCGCGCTGGTCGCCCGAGCCCGGCGGTGCTTGCAGCGGGTGACGAGCTGCATGTTCCGGCGCGCACGTCGGCGAGCACCACGCGCGCCACGGGCGCGCAGCACCGCTTCGTCTCGATGGAAGCGCCGCTCAAGCTCCGCATACGCCTGCAGGACTTTTTGGGGCGACCGCTCCGGGATACGTCGTTCGAGTTTGTCTCGCGCGACACGAAGGAGCCCCTCACGACCGACAGCGACGGCCACTTCGAAACCGAGATTGGGAAGACCGATCGCGACAAGCGCCTCTTGCTCGACGACTTCACGGTGGCTCTTCAGATCGGCTCGCTCGATCCGATCCAGGAAGAGTCAGGCCGCAATGCGCGGCTCGCCAATCTCGGATATCTGCTCGACCCCACGGATTCTTCGGAGGACGACGACGTCCACCTCGCAATCGAGGAGTTCCAGGCCGACAACGACTTGGCGCTGACCGGCACCTTCGACTCCGCGACCCAGGCGAAGCTG
>JAYTHX010000087.1:0-6291 GCA_043732195.1 Polyangiaceae bacterium | reverse complement strand
CGAGCCCGGTGTGCGCTCTCGACGTCGAGCCGTCCGCCTGCCGGAAGCGGTCGAACACGTAGGGAAGAAACGAGGCCGCGATCCCCTGGCCCGTATCGGTGACCTCGATCGTGACCTCGTGTGCGTCGCGCTGGGCGCTCACCTCGACCCTCCCGCCGGGGGCGGTGAACTTGACCGCGTTGGCGAGGAGGTTCCAAACCACCTGCTGGAGGCGGTCCGGGTCGCCACTCAGCGTGCCGACCTCCGGTCCGACCACGACCCGGAGCGAGATCTGCTTCGCTTCCGCCGCGGCGCGCAACGTCTCGGACGCCGCCTCGACGATCGCGCGCACCGCGACCGGCTTCGGGTCGAGGCTCAGCTTGCCGGTGACGATTCGCGAGAGGTCGAGGATGTCGTCGATGATCCGTGCCTGGGCGAGCGCATTTCGCTCGATCGTCTGCAGACCCTTCGCGAGCCGCTCGGCGTCCACCGGCCCGCGAGCCCCGCGCTGATCGAGGATTCCAACCCAGCCAATAATCGACTGGAGCGGCGTACGCAGCTCGTGAGAGACGGTGGCGATGAAGTCGTCCTTGAGGCCGTTCGCCCGCTCCGCCCGCTCACGCTCTCGCGTGATCGCGGCGAACAGACGCGCGTTCTCCGCTGCCACGGCCGCGCGCCGCGCGATTTCCTCGGCGAGCGCGAGGTCCTCCTCGTCGTAGGCGTCGCGACCCTCGGAGGCACCGAACGCGAAGGCCGCGCACGTGCCGCCTTTCCGGGCGACCGGCGCGAAGATCGTCGATCGCGTACCCACGTGGCCGCGCAGCTCGCGCTCCTGAGGGGTGCCCGCGCCATCGGCACCAGCCCACGCGCGCACCTCGGCCACGCCCGAACGGATCGCTTCGAGGCAGCCGCCCCCCGTCTCCGCCGACTCGGGGAACCGATCGAAGAGCTCGCGCAAGAAGACTGCCTTCGCGGGGTCGACGTGACACGCGGCCACCAGCACGAGCGATTCGCCCTCTCGCGGGACGTACGCACAACACCAGTCCGCGAATCGGGGGACGACGATGCGGGCGACGCGGTGGAGGATCTCTTCCTGGTCGAGCGTGGTCGAGAGCGCATCGCTCACCTCAGAGAGAATGGCGAGACGCAGCTGCGCGCGCTCAGCGCCGCTCCGCGCGCGTCGTTCGCTCGCGAGCAGGGCGGCGCGCTCCGCGTCCCGGATGATCCTGGCGGTGACGTCACGGAGCACCGAGAGGTGCAGCCCTGGCAGGACATCGGAAGTAGCCCACAGCTCGAGCGTCCTTCGCGCTCCGTCTGGCCGGATGATCTCGAGCTGCGTGCTCGGGGAGCCCTCGCCGAGGAGTCGCTCCCAGGCGCCCCGGAGGTCGAGGAGCAGCGGGGCATCGGTCCCGAGGGAGACGAGCGCCGCGCGCGTAGCTCCGAAGAGCTCCTCCGCCGCGCGATTCGCGTCGCGACAAGACCCCAGCTCGTCCGCGAGCAACATCGCGTCCTGCGCCCCGTCGAAGATGGCGCGTAGCTGCCGCTCGCCCGCGCGGAGGTCAGCCGTCAGCGCGGCGAGCGCGGCGACCTGTGCCTCGGCACGCTCCGCCTGCCCGCGGACCAGCGAGGCACGTTCCAGCTCGGCGTGCTTTCGCTCGGTCGCATAGCGGACCGAGCGAAGCAGCGACTCGCCGTCGATCTGCGACTTCGTGAGGTAGTCCTGCGCCCCCTCGCGCACCGCGCGCAGCGCCACCGACACGTCTCCGAGCTGGGTGAAGACCACGACGGGAACGTCGGGAAACGCGTCATGGACGCGCGCGAAGGTGTCGTAGCCATCGCTGTCGGGCAGCGTCAGATCGAGCAGCACGAGGTCGACGTCACCGCTTGCCAGCGATGCGAGCGCACCCGAGAGATCCGTCACCAGGCTCGTGCGGAAGGTAGGCGAGCCCTGGGCGCTCGCGTCACGCAACGACTCGCGAACGAGCCGTGCGTCCCCAGGGTTGTCCTCGACGATCAGGATGTGGCGCTCGAGGTGGCTCATGGATCCTGCTCCGTGGGGAGGGTGACGATGGTGAACCAGAAGGTGTCTATCGCGGCGATCACGCTGGCGAACTGGTCGTAATCGATGGGCTTGGGCACGTAGCAGTTGGCTTGCAGATCGTAGCTCGTGCGAACGTCTCGCTCGTCCTGCGAGGTCGTCAGGACGATCACGGGGATCCGCCTCAGCCGAGCATCGCTCTTGATCTCCTCCAGCACTTCGCGTCCATCCTTCCTGGGAAGGTTCAGGTCGAGGAGGATGAGGTCCGGGGTCGGGGCCGTGGCGTGACGCCCGGCGCGACGCAAGAAGAGCATGGCGTCCTCGCCGTCGGTCACGACGTGGAGCTCCTTCGCGACCGCGGTCTCGCGGAGCGCCTCGCGGATCAGCCGCACGTCGCCAGGGCTGTCGTCCACGAGCAGGATCTGGCGCGCCCGCGCCTCGGTCAACCCGATCATGACGCCCCGCGATCTTCGACGATGGGTAGCGTGAACCAGAACGTCGAACCCGCGCCCAGCTCCGACTCGACACCGATCGACCCGCCGTGCACTTCGACCATCCTCTTGCAGATCGCAAGGCCGATCCCGGTACCCGGGTAGTCGGTACGCGTATGGAGGCGCTGGAAGACCACGAAGATCCGCTCGAAGTACCGGGGCGCGATGCCGATTCCACGATCACGGATCGAGAAGCACCATCGGTCGTGCTTTCGGCTCGCCGTGATGTCGATCTCCGGCGGCACCGCGCCGTGGAACTTGAGGGCGTTGCTGACCAGGTTCTGGAAGAGCTGAGCGAGCTGGGTCGCATCGGCGTTGACCATCGGAAGGTTCTCCCCGGTCCGGACGGTCGCGTTCGTCTCGAGGATCGTTGCCTCCAGGTTCTTCAGGGCGGCCTCGAGCGCGGCGCCGCTCGAGACGAGACCGAAGCGCGGCTCGACCGTGCGCGTGATTCGCGAGTAAGCCAGGAGATCCTTGATCAAGGCCTCCATTCGCTTGGCGCCGTCGACCGCGAAGCCGATGAAGTCGCGGGCGTCGCCGTCGAGGCGTTCGCGATAGCGACGGTCCAGGAGCTGCACGTAGCTGACGACCATGCGCAGCGGCTCCTGCAGGTCGTGCGAAGCGATGTACGCGAAGCGCTCGAGATCGAGGTTCGAGCGGGCGAGCTGCTGGGCACGATCCTCGAGCGCGACGTTCGCGGCGGCGAGCGCGGCGGTGCGAACGTGCACCTTCTCCTCGAGCGCGTCGCGCGCGGCGAGCAGGGCAGCGGCCGTGCTCTCGAGCCGCGCGATCAGCTCGGCGAGCTCGGTGTTGCGGCGCATGACGTTGCCCACGAGCGCATGCTGGAGGCCGAGCGCGGCCTCGAGCTGCCACGGCTGCCACGGCGCCGCCTGACCGCGCACGGTTTGTTTCCACAGCTCGAACGAGCCCGTTGGGCTGAGCCGCGCGTCAGGCCTCCCCAGCGACGCGAGCTTCTGCGTATCGCCCCTCCAGCGAACGGTTCGGATCGTCTCCGGCCGGAACCAGAGCACGAGGTCGCGGCGCTCGGGCGCAATCGCCATCGCAAGGACTCCGCTCGCGAGCGCGTCGTCGAGGGGCGCCTGCGGGTCGAGCCGCGAGAGGCCATCGGTCGCGAACGGCGTCCCACGCAGTCGGGGCGCGACCCAGGACGCGAGCGCTTCCAGCGCGTCTTCCTCGGGCGTCTTGCCAACGGCGGTCCAGCGCCCATCGAGACGGATCGCCGCTCCGCGCGCGTCGACCAACCGCAGCAGCGTGGTCGAGTCGGCCGCGAGGGCGGCGGCGACGTCGGAGGTACCGGCGAGTTGGTCCACGAGCTTCGTGAGCGTGGCCTGCGCGGCCGCGCGATGCTCGGAGGCCTCTCCGCGCTCGCGCGCTGCGACCTGCCACGATAGCGCCTGGCCGAGGAACTCGCAGGCAGTGCGCACCTGATAGGGCACGAAGCGCGGCGTGTTGTGATGGCAGATGAGCATGCCCCAGAGTCGCGCGTCGCGGACCAGGGACACGGACATCGAGGCCCTGACGCCGATGTTCCGCAAATACTCGAGGTGGATGGGCGAAACGCTGCGGAGCACGGCGAAGGAGAGATCCAGCGGCGTGCCGGTCCCCGGATTGGAGACCGGTTCGACCGCGGAAGGCACGTAGTCGACGTTCGCGATCAACCGTAGCCAGTTGAGCGTGTAGAGGCGGCGCGCCTGCGCCGGAATATCGGCGGCGGGATAGTGCAGATCGAGGAACGGCTCCATCTCCTCGCGACGCGCCTCGGCGATGACATGCCCGTGGTCGTCGGGGTCGAACTGGTACACGAGCACGCGATCGAACCCGGTCAGACGGCGGACCTCGACGGCTGCTACCTCGCACATCTGGCGGATGTCGGACGCCCGCTGCAACCTGGAAGCGGCGCCGCGGACGTGGCGATAGAATCCGGAGAACGAGACCCCGTCCGGATCGATCGCCGGCTCGAGCTCGAGTATCACCAGGCCGTCCGCGCGGTGCAGGATGCCGTCGAAGACCACGCCGCGGCGGGACGCGATGAGCAGCGGATTCGCTTCCTGCAGGTCCGGCGCCGCGAGCACCGCGCGAACGACATCGACGCCGGCCGCGTCGACGAGGCGACCGAGCTCGCTTCCCACTGCGCTCGCGGCCTCGCCGTCGAGATACTCGGACACGTTCGCGCTCGCCATGACGACGCGAAGCGTTGCTTCGTCCAGCGCGAGGAGCGCGCCATGCGGCTGGATCGCGCCCGGGACGTGAATGGGCTCGCGGTCGCAATTCAAGAGGTCGGTCACCGCTTCCGCGCGCAGCGTCATGGCAGCCGCTGCGCGGTTTTCAACGCGCGCGTTGCCCGGGAGGCGATGCACGGAGGAGCGGACGGTCGAGTACAGCGCGGAGGTAGCACGTGGGGCTTCTGCCCGGTTGGTCCCCAGGCATCCTGATGCTAGCAGCTGATTGCTGCCGGACCTTCGCTATCGCCGCGGCCGCGATCGGATGCCACTCCCCGCCGCGCGCCGGCGGCCTGCCGTCATCATCGCGGCCGCACGACGTAGCCTGCGGGAGGGAGAAGAAGCGGAGTCCTGGCGAGGAGCGCCGCGAGGCGTGCCGGCGAATGAAGCAGCTTCCCCCTCGTCTCGGGCGACAAAGCGAGCAGCGCTCTCGTCGTCGCGTGCAGCAAGGGGTTCAGACCCACCTCCGCGGCGAGGAGAGTAGTATTTCGTAGCTGAGCTGTGGGGAGAAGGCTCGGGGCTTGGGCCGTGCGGAAGGGGCCAGAACGTCGAGAGCGCGGCCAATCTCCAGCGGCACTGGATAGATGGTTCGGTCAGGGCGGCCGCGGGCGCAGCTCCGCCGATGCGCGACGTGTCGCGCCAGCTCCTGGGGGGATCAGGCTGCGGTCGGTGGTGCGCGAGGACTGCGGAGGGCGCCGAGGAGCTTGGCGACGGAGGCCGGGTCGGTGAAGACGGCACGGACGGTGAGCTTGCCGCCGCATCGAACGCAGACGCGAAGGTCAACGTCGAAAGTTCGCTTCAACAAGGTGCGCCAGTCAATCCGCGAGGTCGTCGCGCAAAGCTCGCCTTGGAGGATTCGGTCCCAGTGGGTGACCGACAGCACGTTCGGGGCGACCTGCTCGGCGGCCCCCGTCGTCGTCAGCGTAGCGCTCGCGACACCCGGGACGACATCGAGGACGAAGGCCGCGCGGCCGTCGCCCGCGTCATGCGCAGGCCGGGACGTTGCTGCCCGCGCCGGTCGCCTCTCGCGCGGGCAGCTCCGGCAGCATCGACGTGCACGCGGCGGCGCGGGCTGGAACAGGCCCCGGTACCACGCGCTCGCGCCACCGATGGCGCGGCGCGAGCACGCCATGGCAAGCGCAGCAGCGGGTACCTCGGAGGGGGCACCATGGCGGCGAGGCGCGCCAACGTCTCGATGGGCGTCATCACGCGCTCGGTCACCCGGCCTCGGCTCGCCTTCTTCACGCGGTAAGACACCTTGCCGTCGCGGCGCAGGCGCAGACGCGCCAGCGAGAACGCCGGGCGGTTGAGATAGCGACAGAGGCGCTCGCGCCCGACGTCGTCGTTCGCGGCGAGGTGGACGCTGGCGTGCAAGTTAAAGCGCTCATGCGTCACCGCATCGCTCACCTTGGGCGGAGGGGGCGCGAGCGACGGGTCGTCGTCGCGCGCGCCATCGCTCGACTCGCGCACCGTGACGAGGCTTCCCCGCTGCATCGCGGCGGTGGCGAGCGCCTCGGCCGGGGACAGCTCGGGCGGCGCGTTC
>JAYTHX010000086.1:0-43107 GCA_043732195.1 Polyangiaceae bacterium | reverse complement strand
GTCGACGACGAGCAACCCGATGCGGCAACGGCCGCCATGAGCCCGGTGAGGGCCGTAACACTTGCGAGGGCGAACAACTTCTTGACCATCTGTAGCCTCCTACTGCTTTCCGCGACGCCGTTCGCCGCAAGCTAGATCCTTCGTGACGATCTCAATCCAGGCGCGATTCAGAAGTGAAAAGGACACCCGGCGAACATTGGTTCGGAACGCCCTTCGCCAACCTCAGGCACGGCGGCAAAGGCGCGCGCACGCTACCTTTCTTTCCCCACACCGTCAAGCGATTGTGACGGGATGAAGCCGGCCCGGACGAGGGGTATGACATGGCGTTCCGGAGCGATAGATTCCTAACGTGGTGTTCTGCAACAGCCTCGGCCCGAAATGCTGGACGACGCGGTGTTCCAGGCCTCAGGAGCGAGGCCCATTCGGCGATTGTGCAGGCGCCGTGCCGTCGCTGTAGGGACGTGTCGTCTTCACGACCGTGAGGACCAGGGCGAGGAGAAGGAGGACGAGCTCACCCTTGGCGAGGCTCTCCGCGAGCTTGTGGAGCCGCTCCATCGCCGCTCCCGCCTCTCCCACGTGACGGATGGCGCCCTGCCGGTGGAGCTCCGCGATCCCGGGCGAGACCCACGCGCCGATCGTGATGGCGAGCGCCGCCGCCCCGACGAGCGCGATCCCGCGCGCGACGTCCGCGCGCGTCACCTTGCCCCCGCGCATCGCGAACGCCACCTCGGCGGCGAGCGCGATCGCCGCGCACGCGATCGCGACGGTGTCGAAGCGGCGGAAGACGAGCGTCATCGCGTCCGCGCTGCCCGGCGCCGGCACGACGCGGAAGACGATCGGCGCAACGATCGCGCCGAGCGTGACGAGCCCGCTCGCCCACAGCGCGATCGCGAGGAGCTGCACGACCGCGATGATCGTGACGACGGTGCGCGACGGCTTCACAGGTACATCCTCACGCCGTGCTCGCGATCCCGCGTGCCGATCTCGAGCGCACCGGCGCGCGAGGTGGCGACCAGCGGCGGCGCGCCCGGCAGGCGCAGCTCGAGACGGGTGCGCGCGAGCTTGGTGTTGAGGCAGTACGTCATGGCACCGGAGGGGTTCGGATAGTGGAGGCCCACGAAGTCGTCGGTCTCGCCGGAGAGCTCCGCCGCCACGTCGATGCCGCGGCCCTCGGCGGTCACCTCCCAGCGACGCAGCGAGATGAGCCCGCGGTTCTTGCCGAAGAGCTCGCGCGCGTTGAGGTCCCAGGCCCTCCCCTTCCAGCGGATGAACACGCCCGTGGCCATCGGCGAGAGCACCGGCCCGACGCGCACGCGCGCGCTCACCGCCTCGAACGTGAGGTCCTCGGCGTCGTCCCAGGCGTTGCAGTGCACCCACGCGTAGAGGCGCGCATGCGCGGGCCCCCAGTTGTGGCCGATCATCGCGGGCCAGGCGCGAACGTCCCAGAGCTCCGGCGCGGCGCCCGCCCCGCGGTCGACGTTGATCACGCCGGAGATCCGGCTGTCCGCGAGGGGCGTGACGAGCTTGTTCGCGGGGAAGCGTCCCTCGTAGAGCGAGGCGCGCGGGAGGTGCTGGATGGGCGAGGCTCGCTCGGGGCCGACCGCGAGATCCCAGTCGAGGCGGCGCGTCCCGGTGGCGAGGGCCCCGCGCGCGCGACCGAGCGAGAGCTCGCAGCCGTCGACCTCGACGTCGAGCGTGCCGCGCGCGAACCGGGCCCGCTCGATCGGCACCTGGGTCTTGACGGCGACGTGGCCGTCCTCGCGATCGAACGCCGCCGCCCACGCCTCGGCGAGCGGCGGGATCTCCGCGCCGCGATGCCGCCGCTCGCCGTGCACCTGCGCGAGCACCGTGTTCTTCAGCCAGATCGCGCGCCGGCCCCCGGGCTCGGTGGCCTTCAGGAACCAGCTCTCGACGTGCCCGCCCCCGCGGTAGCGGAGATCGAGCAGGTCCGGCGGGACGCTCACGTCTGCTCGCTCGCTTTCTGGTCGAGCTGCGCGAGCGCCTCCTTCACGAGCTCGGCATCGACCACGCCCTCGGCGAGCGCCGCGATGCGCGGACGCGCCTGCGCGAGCCGCGCACGCCCCGCCGCAACGACCGCGCCGCCCAGCACGTCGGGCCGCGGGGAAGCGAGGTCCTTCATGATCTCGTCGATGGCGCGCGGGTGCCCCATCCGCGCCAGCGCGATCTTCGCATGGAACACGCACGTGTCGCGCACGAGGCGCTTCAGGCCCCACGCGCGGCGCTCGAGATGCGGGCGTGCCTCCTCGAGCCCGAGCTCGCCGACGAGCTCGACGGCGGCGCGCTCGTCCTCCTTTTCCGCCGACTGCCCGGAGATCGTGTCGCCACGCACCACGCGCAGGAGGAGCGCGTTGCCGTCCTTCTCGCCCGACTTTCCGAGCAGGATCGCCGCCACCACCTTGAGGTACGTCGACTCCGACTCGAGCAGCGTCCGCGCGCGCGTCACCATCAGCTCGGAGACCGGCTTGCCCGCGTCGAGCCGCTCCTCGGCGATGCGGAGGGCGATGTGCACCACCGCGTCGTCGTCGTCGTTCGTCGCCGCGAGGAGCGCCTTGCCCACCTCGGTGGGGTCCTCGCAGAGCCGCGCGAAGGCGATGATCGCCTGGTAGCGCATCTCCGCGCGCTTGTCGGTGAGCGCGCGCCGTAGCCGCGGCAGCGCCCGCGCGTCCCCCAGTTCGCCGAGGGCGTTCAGCACCATCTGGCGGACGTACGCGTCGTCGTCGTCGACGCTGCGGAGGAGCGCCGGCACGGTGTCGCTCGCGACGAGATCGGCGAGGCCCACCACCGCCGCCGCGCGCACCTTCGGCATCACGTCGGCGAGGCGCATCTCGAGGAGCGGGATGGCGCGCGTGCGGACCGCCTCGTCCTCGCGCGCGTGGCGGAGGAGATCGTGGATGGCCGAGACGCGGGTCTCCGGCTTCGTGCTGTCGAGATCGCGGAAGCTCGCCTCGAGGTTACGCGGGAGCTGCGGCGGGGCGAGCATGGGTCTCTCTTAGTTCCCGCGGCGCCCGCGGGCAAATGACGGATCGAACGCGCGACCGGCGACCATGAGCGCGACGCTCGTGAAGAACACCCCGGCCGCGCCCACGAACAGCACGTGCGGCGCCCGCATCATCGCCGAGACGCCCTGATCCAGGACCGACCCCAGCGAGACGCCGTCGCGCGTCCCGAAGCCCACGAACGCGAGCGCCGCCTCGCTGACCACGATCGCCGCCGCCGTCGAGCCCAGCTGCACCGCCACCACGCCGAGCAGGTTCGGCAGGAGGTGCCGGAAAACGACGCGCGTACGATCCCCGCCCAGCGCCCGCGCCGCCTCGATGAACGCGGCGTCGCGGAGCACGCGCGTCTGCGCGAGCGCGAGGCGGGTGAACGGCGCCCACGCCGTCAGCAGGAACACCGCGCCGAGATGCATGCGCGTGGGCGTGCGCACCGCGGAGAGGACCACGAGCGCGAGGAGGAAGGTCGGGAAGGCCTGCACGAGATCGCACGCGCGGGACACCGCGCGCTCGAACCCACCGCGCGCGAGCCCGGCCGCTGCCCCCAGCGGACACCCGACGGCGAAGCCCACGAGCGACACGAGCGCGGCGAGCACGATCCCGCGCTGGGTAGCGTGCGCGACCAGCGCCAGCAGATCGACCCCGGCCTCGCCGCAGCCGAGCGGCCACGCCGCCGAAGGACCTGCCCACGACAGCTCGGGCGCGAGGTGGGTCGGCGAGCGCGGGCTCGCGACCACCGCGGTGGTGCTCCCCAGCACGAGCCCGAGCGGCACGAGGCGCAGCGCGATGGTGGCCCGACGCGAGCGCGGGGGACGCGGCGCGAGCCGGGAGACGGCGAGCGGCGCCGTCACGATCGCACCCGCGGATCGATCGCGGCATGCGCCGCCGAGGCGAGCTGTTGCGCGCCGATGAAGAGCGCGCCCGAGAACACCACCGCCGCCTCGAGCACCGGCAGATCGCGCGAGGCATAGGCCTCGAGGATGAGGGTGCCGAGCCCGCGCCGCTCGAAGAGGCGCTCCAGCACCACCGCGCCGCCGAGCAGCGCGCCGAGCTGCGTGCCCACCACCGTCACGATCGGCCCGATCGCGGCCGGCAACGCATGCAGCCACAGCACGCGCGCGTGGGTGGCGCCCTTCGCGCGCGCCACGCCCAGGAACTGCGCGCGCCCCACGTCGTCGAGCGAGGCCCGCGACACGCGCGCGACGTGCGCGGCGAGCGGCAACGCGAGGAGGCCGCTCGCGAACAGCAGGCCAGCGAAGCCCGCCTCCGGGTCGCCCGGCAGGGGGACCACGCGGAGGCGCGCCGCGAGCGCGAACGTGAGCACCGGCGCGAACGCGAGCAGCGGCGTCGCCGCGAGCGCCGTCGCCGCGCGATCGATCCACGTGCGCCGCGCGCCGAGCCATGGTCCGGCCCCGAGGATCGCCGCGGCCACGCCGAGCAGCGCGCCGAGCAGCACCGCGATGCCCGCGAGCGAGGCCGTGGGACCGATGGCGTCGAATACGCGCGCCACCGCCGACGTCCCTGGACGGCGCACCGACTCCCCGAGGTCGAGGGTGACGAGGCCCTTCAAGAAGCGTGCATATTGCAACCCCATCGACTCGTCGAGATGAAGCTTCGCGTTGAGCGTCGCGCGCTCGGCCGCGCTCGCCTGATCCCCGAGCACCAGGGCCGCCGGATCTCCGGGCAGCACGCGCAGCGCGAGGAACACCAGGGTCGCGAGCGCGAGGACGACGAGCGCGGCCTCGGCGATCCGAGCAGCCAAGGCCGAAGCGACCCGGCGCATCGCGAGCGCTCTAGTCGCCGTCGGCCGCGTCGGCCGCGTCGGCGGCATCGGCGGTGCCCGCGTCCCCCGCGTCGGGCTTGACCGCCACGCTCGCGTCGTCCGCGAGCTTCGGCGCGCTCGCGTCGATCGGGTCCACCTTCGGGCCGACGCTGCTGCACACCGGCGCCGACGAACTGGTGCGGTCGGGCATGCTCGCGAGGCCCGCGTCCGGATTGTAGTCGGCCGGGATCACCATGCACGTGCGCTTGTTCTGCACGTCGTCCTGGATGAGGCCGTTGAACGGGGCGTTCCGCGGGTCGGCGCAGATGTACCCGCTGCGGCAGTCACTATCGCGACCGCAGCTCGCGACGCAGAACGCACGCGCCACGCGCGAGCCGTACCCGCCCGAACGATCGTCGTAGCCGCAGCCCTGGATGCCCGCGTTGAAGAGGACGCACGCCGCCTCGTCGGGGCAGGAGTTCTTCGAGCAGTTGAACTGCGTGCAGTAGCCGTCGGGCTGCGAGGTATCGCAGAGCCGATCACCGCGCGTCGAGCAGTCGGTGGAGAGGACGCACTTGTCCCCGATCGTCGGCGTGCACGCAGAGAGCGTCACGAGCGGCGTCACGAGGAAGAAGGCCAGTCGAAGGCGTGTCGAAAGACGGATCAAGCGCGCGCATCTAGCCCCATTCCTGGTTTGACATCAAGCGCTTCGCCCCCTAAAGAACAGGTTCATGGCGACCCACATCACCGCAGACTGCATCAACTGCGGAGCATGCGAGCCGGAGTGTCCGAACGAGGCGATCAGCGAGGGCGAGGAGATCTACATCATCGATCCCGAGCTCTGTACCGAGTGCGTCGGCTTCTATGATCACGAGGCTTGCCAGGCGGTGTGTCCGGTCGAGTGCTGTCTCCCGGACCCGAACCACGTCGAGGACGAGAAGGTCCTGATCGAGCGCGCTCTCCAGCTCCACCCGGACGACGAAGAGCTCAAGAAGCGCGCGGAAGTGAACAACTACCCCTCGCGCTTCCGCAAGTGAGCGCGCGCCGATCCCTCGGGGTCGGCGTCGCCGCGCTCTCCTCTCGCTCGTGCGCGGCGCTCCTCGCGCTCACGGCCGGCCTGACGGGCTGCGGTGGCGGCTCGCCGCTGCTGCATCCCGCGCGCACCCTGCCCGCGGGCGACATCCGCGTCGCCGGCGGCGTGAGCGCGAACGTCGCTGCGGGGTCGATCGGTGACGACCTGAAGACCGCCCGCGAGATCGCCGCGAAGGATCCGCAGGCTCCGGGCGCGCCAGGCACGAACCCCGCGTACGCGAAGGGCGCGCTCGTGGCGGCGGGCGTTGCGCCGGGGCTCGCGCCGTTCATCGGGGCGCGCGTCGGCGTCGGCAACAAGCTCGAGGGCGGCCTCTCGTACACGGGCCGCGGCGTGCGCGTCGACATGCGGCGCGGCTTCGACGACGGGAACGTCACGTACTCGGTGGGCCTCGGCCTCTCGGCCGCGCTCTACGGTCGTCAGTCCGGCGCCGAGCTGCAGAACGTCGACCTCGGCGCGCTCCACGGCTACGGCGGCGACATCCCGGTGCTCGTCGGCTGGGAGAGCGCCGGCGGCATCTACAAGGTGTGGGGCGGCGCGCGCGGCGGGATCGAGCATGTCGTCGTCGAGACGCTCACGAGCGAGCCCAAGGACGTCACCATCGGCAACGCGCCGCTGCACCTCGACGCGAACCGCTACTGGGTGGGCCCCGTGGTCGGCCTCGCCACGGGCTTCCGTCACCTGCACGTCGCGCTCGAGCTCTCCGCCGCGTACCAGGCGGTGCAGGGCAACTACAACGACAACAAGGTGACGATCCGCGGCGTCACGCTCGCGCCCGCTACCGCGCTGTGGTGGTCGTTCTGAGCGCGGCGGCGACCGCCTCGACCGCGTCGAACGCGAGGTCGCCCGCGAGCCCCGACACGCGCGTGTGATTCGCGAGCCACTCGGCGCGCCCGCGCGCGCCGACGCCGTTCGCGATACCCAGCACCACTGCGCCGCGCACCGATGCCGCCGCGCACGCACGCGCAAAGGCGAACGCCTCGAGGTGCTCGACGTGTTCGTCCCCAGCCCCGAGCTGCGAAGCGAGCGCGTCGTCGACCGTGATGCCGACGGTATTTGCAATCTGCACGCTCTTCGCGCCGCGGCCGACGAGCACGCCGTGCAGCGCCTCGTCGAGCTGCGCGCTCGCGGGCATGGGCGCAGGCAGCGCGGAGCGACCGTCGAGGATCCCGGCGTCGACGATGCGCACCGCGGAGCCCACGACGACCTCCCCGATCGCGAGCTCCCCGTCCCGCCGCGGTAGCGCTCCGGCAGTCCCGATCAGCAAGGCCGCGTCGGGCGAATAACACACAACGCACCGCGTCATCGCGCCGGTGCTCTCGACCAGCCCCACCCCCAGCGCTGCGAGGACGAGCTCCACCCCGTCGACGCCGCCTCGCTCGCGAAACCGCGCCAGCTCGGGCTCCCACGCCGCGACGACCAGCAATCTCATGGGCTTCTCTCTCCCCGGCAATCCCCGGTTGCCGCCTCGGACTCTGCCGTCTACTCTACAGCTGTTCATGCGCTGCCACTTCCTCCTCACGGGCGCTCTCTCCATTGGCTCCCTCACGTCGATGGGCTGCTCGATCTCGGCGACCCCCGACGGCCCGGACGCCGCGGAGTCGACCGCATCGACCGCAACTGCGGTGGTGGTGGTCGAGCGCACGACCGGACCGGGCGACGCCGTCCGCGCCGACGCGGTGATCGCGCGCTTCGTGCGCGTCCACCAGGGCACCGTCGATGATCAGGCGCTCCGCATCGCCGGCGCCGCCTGGGACCTCCCCGCCGTAGGCACCTGTTCGACCGGCGAGGCCAAGGCGTACGCGAGCCTCACCCCGCGCAGCGTCGACTTGCTCGACGTGGGCGTCCTCACGCTCGGCGACCGCGACGTCCCGGCCTCGTCCAAGAACACCGTCCTCCTCCCGCGGACCATGTTCGACCCGACGGACGGCGTGTCCGGCGTCATCTATTCCGCGCGCTCGACCGAGTCGTTCACGCCGTCGTCGCGCCTCCAGCTGCGCACGAGCGGCGGCCCCGATCTCCCCGAGGGCTTCCTCGTGAACGTCGCCTCGCCGCGCGAGGTCTCCGACGTGCGCGTCACCTCCACCGCCTCCGCTCTCGACATCGCCTGGGACGTGACGGACGCGGACGACGCACGGGATCTCGTCTACGTCGACGTGATGTCGCCGTCGGCGCGGCTCGTCGCGCGCTGCACGACCGCCGATCAGGGCCGCCTCACCGTCCCCGCCGCGTCGCTCGGGGCGCTCGAGGAAGGCCAGCTGTCGGTCCACCGCCTGCACCGCGAGAGCTTCCGCACGAAGGGCATCGAGCCCGGCGAGATCCGCTTCGACGTCGCGCGCGTCGTGACGTTCCACCGCTGAAGCGCCGCCGATGGCTGCACGCCCTGCCGCCAGCGGTGTCGTGATCGCAGTGCTCTGCGCGTCGGGCCTCGCGCACGGCGACGGCAAGGCCGCGCCGAAGCGTCCCGCGGCCGTTTCGGCAGCGAAGATCTGGCACTCCGCGCCGCCCGGCAAGACCGCGCCGATCGACGGCAGCGGCCGTCCGCTCCTCGTGCTCCAGGGGCTCAACATCCCCGATCGCGTCGAGCTCACGCCGCGCGGCGATCGCGGCGGGTTCTCCGCGGAGGATCTCGATCACGCCGCGCGCGTGATGCGCGATCACGGCGGCAACGAGCACCCCGTCGATCCGCACCTGCTCGACGTCATCTACCGCCTCCAGGTGCACTTCAGGGCGCCCGAGATCCGCATCATCTCCGGCTACCGCACCCCGGCCCGCAAGGGCGCGACCTCGAACCACGGCAAGGGCCGCGCGATGGATCTCGTGGTCCCGGGCGCGAGCGACGAGGAGGTCGCGAAGCTCGCGCGCGAGCAGGGCTTCGCGGGCGTGGGCGTCTACCCCGTGAGCGGCTTCGTCCACGTCGACGTGCGCGAGCGCTCGTACTTCTGGGTCGACACCAGCGGCCCCGGCAAGCGCAGCCGCATTCGCGGGATCCTTGCCGACCTCGCCGCGAGGAGCGACAGCCAGGCGAGCGCGCGCGGCGAGCGCTCCGTCGGACCGTTCCACGTCGGGAGCGACGTCAACGCCGCCGTCGGCGCGCCCTCCCCGCCTGCGCCTGCTGCTCCCGTCGAAGAGGACGAGGGCGACGTGGCCACGCCCTAGCTCGATGGACTCGGACGTCGCACGTCTGGTCCGCGACCAGCGGTTGCTCGAGGCCGCCGAGCTCGCGAGCTCCCGCGGTGATGCGCGCACCGCGAGCGATCTCTTCGAGCGCGCCTGCGAGTTCTGCCGCGCCTCCGACGAGGCGTTCCTCGCCGGGGACTTCGCGCGCGCCCTGCCGCTCGCGCTCCAGGGCAAGGACGACGAAGCGGCGGAGAAGGCGTTGCCCGAGCTGCTGCGCGATCCCGTCGTCGCCGAGCGCGTCTCGTTCCACCTCGAGCGGCGCGGCGATCATCTATGGAGCGGCCGCATCCTCGAGGCCATCGGCAAGCGCACGCCCGCGGCGCGCGCCTACGAGCGCGGCGGCGACGCCATCAAGGCCGCGACCCTGCTGGAGGCCGAGGGTGATGTCATCGGCGCCGCGAAGGTGCTGGAGGCGCAGATCCGCAAGGAGCCGAGGCGCACCGCGCTGCACGTCGCGCTCGGCGGGATCCTCCTCCGCTACGGCAAGGTCGACGCCGCGGTCCGCACGCTCCAGAAGGTCGGCGAGGAAAGCCCCGACCGGCGCGCCGCCCTCACCATCCTGCTCGATGCGCTCGATCGCATCGGGCTCACGCAGGCGCGCGTGCTCGCCGAGCAGGAGCTCACGAAGCTCGGCGGACCGCTCGCCTCGAGCGCGCCCGAGCCCCAGGCGCTCTCGGTGCGCGCGCGGCTGTTCGGTCGCTACGAGATCGTGCGCGAGGTCGCGTCGTCGCCCAGCGCGCGCGTGCTCGAGTGCATGGACGGCGTCCGCGGCGAGCGCGTCGCCGTGAAGATCTTCGCCGGCTACGACGCCCGCGGCGGCGGTCGCGACGCCCTCGCCCGCTTCGAGCGCGAGGTCCGTGTGCTCGGCACGCTCGATCATCCGAACATCGTTCCGCTGCGCGACTACGTTCCCGAGGGCCCCGCGCTGGTCCTCGCGTGGATGGGACGCGGCACCCTCGAGCAGATGATCGAGGCCGAGCCGCTCGCGCCGGCGCGCGCCGTCGAGATCGCGCAGGCCGTGCTCGCAGCGCTCGGCGAGTCGCATCGGCTCGGCGTGATCCATCGCGACATCAAGCCCGCGAACGTCCTCTTCGACGAGGCCGGCGTCACACGGCTCGGCGACTTCGGCGTCGCTCACCTCAGCGATCTCTCGGCGACCGCGACCGCGGGCGTCATCGGCACGCTCGGCTACATGAGCCCCGAGCAGCGTGAGGGCCGCCCGGCCAGCGTGCGGAGCGATCTCTACGGCGTGGGCGCGATGCTGTGGGAGATGCTCACCGGCGAGCGTCCCGAGGCGGCCAGCAGCGGTGCGACGCTGCGCACGCGGCCGAGCGGCGTCCATCGTGACCTCGATACGCGGCACGACAAGCTGGTGCTCTCGTTCCTCGACGCCGACCCCGCGGGCCGCCCCGAGGACGCCTTCGCAGCCCGCCGGTCACTGGGCGCGCTGCGCTGGCCGAACACCATCGAGCGCGCCGCGGCGCCGCGGGTGGAGCGGCCGAAGAGCGACCACCCGCTGGGAATGCGCTTCGAGCAGCAGATCGACGGCACCGCGGTCGATCGCTGGCTGGACCGCCGCGTGGTGGCGCTGGTCCTCGACCCGTCGACGCTCGCGCGGGCCTCGGTGTTCGCACGCGCGGACCATCCGGCGCTCCAGGCGGTGCTGCGCGTCGACCGCGAGCTCTCGGCGATCTGGCTGGCGGCGCCGCCGGGCGCGCCGCTCGCGGGCAAGCTCACACCGCCGCAGGCCGCGACGCTGCGCGAGGCGCTGGCGCGGCTCCACGAGATCGGCGAGATCCACGGCAACGTCGTCGCGGAAAGCATCATCGTGGACGACCAGGGTGCGGTGACGCTCTCGTTCAGCGGCGCGCCGGGCCCGACGGCCACGGCGGACCTCGACCGGATGGCCATCGCGCGCCTGACGGCGTGACTCTCGTCGAGATTTCACGGGAGGCGCGGAGCCACGGAGCATTTTCGAAGGACGACCTGCCAGGTCGCGCCGCGCCAGCAACGTCGCGACGGCCTACGTAAAAATCTCTCCGAGCCTCCTCTGAATCTGGTCTCGTCTCTTTCTTGCCCGCGCTGCCGCGGGCGTGATGGATCACCGAGGTGATGCGCATCCTCTTCCTCGCCGCGGCCCTCGCTCTCGCCACCCTCGCCTGCGGCGAGTCCCCGCCGCCGAAGGCGCCCTCCGCGGAGGCGCCGAGCACGGCGCCCACCACCACCGCCGCCGCGGCGCCGATCACGACCACCTCTCTCAAGCGTTCGGGCGTCAAGCGCACCATCGCCAAGGGGCTCGGCTACTTCCTCCAGGAGGTCACCGTCGAGGACTACCCCGTCATGACCGGCGGCAAGTTCCACGGCTTCAAGATCAAGGCGATCACCGGCGACTGGGGCGTCGATCTCCGCCCCGGTGACGTCATCACGCGCGTCAACGGCATGTCGATCGAGCACCCCGAGGAAGCCGACTCCGCGCTGCGCTCGCTCGAGAAGGCGAAGTCGCTCAAGGTCGACTTCGATCGCGACGGCAAGCCGCTCAACCTCGAGCTACCGATCGTCGACGACTGAGCCGTTCACTTGAACGCGCCGACGTACGCCTCGTAGATGCGGTTGTGGACGTCATCGACGCTCCCCTTCCCGTCCACCACCACGATGCGGTCGTCCGGCATGTGCGCCGCGAGCTCGCGATAGAACACCGAGAGCGCACGCTGCACCTCGTTCTGCTCGTAGAGCTGCGCCGCCTCGCCTCGTGACGCGCGCCGCTCGGCCGCGAGGTCGGAAGCGAGATCGACGACCACGGTGAGATCGGGCCGCATCGCATGGCGGTTCAGCGAGCGGATCCACTCCACCGCCTTCTCGCCGCCGCTGCCGCTGCTCACGCTCTGGTACGCGAGGCTAGAGGCATCGTAACGATCGGAGATCATCACGCCACCGGCCGCAAGGAACGGCTCGATCTCGGACTCCACGTGGTCCATGCGATCGGCCGCGAAGAGCAGCGCCATCGTCGCCCAGCCGGGCGCGCGGCCTTCGGGCGCGACGATGCGCCCCGTCAGTACCTGACGGACGAGCGAGCCGATCGGCCCGTCGCTCGGCTCGCGCGTGGAGCGCACCTGCGCGCCTCCGGCCTTACGCAGGCGCTCGGCGAGGCGCGCGACCTGCGTCGTGGTCCCTGCGCCGTCGATACCCTCGAGCACCACGAATCGACCGTTGCGTGCGCTTGCCATGGTCCGGCCTGGATAGCCGACGCGCCCCCGCGTGTCATCAGACGGGGCTCGGATCTTCACCCAGCACCAGGTTGTCGATGAGACGCGTGGTGCCGATCCGGCAGGCGATCGCGGTCACCGCACGTTCGCCGACGTCGGCCCCCGCCGGGAACGGCACGAGCGCATCGGCATCGGCGACGGTGACGTAGTCGATCGCGGTCGCCGCGGGCTCGACCTGCGCGAGCACCAGGCTGCGCAAGGCGTCGGCGCGCCGCTCGCCGCCTGCGAATGCCTTCGCCGCGGCGCCGAGCCCGCGTGACAGCGACAGCGCGCGCGCCCGCTCGTCCGCGCTCAGGTAGGCGTTGCGCGAGCTCATCGCCAGTCCGTCCGCCTCGCGCACGATGGGATGCCCCACCACGTTCACCGGGAGGAATAGATCGCGCGCCACGCGCCGCAGGATCGCGAGTTGCTGGTAGTCCTTCTTTCCGAACACGGCGGTGCACGCGCCCGCGATTGCCAGGAGCTTGGTCACGACGGTCGCGACGCCCTCGAAGTGGCCGGGACGGTGCGGACCGCACAGGCTCTCGGCGAGGCGGCCCACGTTCACGCGCGTCTCCTCGCCCTGCGGGTACATCGCTGAAGCGTCGGGCGCGAACACCGCCGACGCGCCAGCGAGCTTCCGCACGTCCCCGTCGAGATCGCGCGGGTACTTCGCATAGTCCTCGTTCGGGCCGAACTGCGTGGGGTTCACGAAGATCGTGCACATCACGAAGTCCGCGTGGCGCAGGGCCTCTCGGACCAGCGCGAGGTGCCCTTCGTGGAGGGCCCCCATCGTGGGGACGAGGCCGACCCGCGCGCCTCGGGCACGCGCCGCATCACAGGCGGTGCGGGCCTCTTCGGGGGTCTTCACGACGATGGGGCTCGCCATGGTTGGGCATGCTAAGTCTTCGGGCGCCGAAAGGAAGGCGCTCATGAACCGCACCCTCACGTCGCGCCCCGCCGTCCTCCTCGCGGTCGCCTCGTGCGTCGCCATCATTCCCGTGATCGCGGCGTGCGGAGCACGCGGCCCTCTCGACGACGATGCCGTGCTCGATGCGAGCACCACCGGCGCCGACGTGGGCACGGATGACGTGAGCATCATCCCCGATGCCGCGCCCCCGCCGGTCGATGCGCCGGCCGATTCGGCGTCCGAGGGCGGCAGCATCGTCGAGTGTGGCGCGTGCCTCATCCAGTCGTGCGGCGCGGACATCCTGAAGTGCGTTCAGGCGACGGGCTGCCGGACGACGCTCCAGTGCGTCGCCACGAAGTGCCTCGGCGGCGGGACGCCTAGCCCCGCGTGCCTCTTCAACTGCGCGGCGGGCGACCCGACGGGCGCCCTCCAGATCTTCCAGATCTTCCAGTGCGTCACCGGCAAGTGTGGCCCTGACTGCACGTCCGTCCTCGGCGGCATCCTCGGCGGCGGTGGCGGTGGCGGCGGCGGCGGCGGAATGGCCCAGCAGCCGCATCCCTTCGCGAAGGTGCTCTCTTCGCGCTGGCCCGAGCTCGCGTCGCATTGACCGCGCGGACCGCGTGACGATGGATGCCTCGGGAGGGGTTGACGTGAGGCCGGACCTGCGAGACATCGGTACGTGATGCGCAATCACCGCGCGGCGTTCGCCCTCTCGCTCGCCCTCGCGACCCTCGCGCCGCTACCGGCGCTCGCCCAGGCGCCGGGCAAGGAGACCGCCAGGAAGCTCTTCGAGGAGGGGGTCGATCTCGAGAAGCAGTCGCAGTACGCGGCGGCGCTCGCGAAGTACAGGGAGGCGGAGCAGATCACGGTCACGCACGGCTTGCGCTTCCACAAGGGCTACTGCCTCGAGATGACCGGCCGCTTGGTGGCTGCCGTCGACGAGTACGTGGCCGCCGAGAAGCTCGCGCGAGACACGAACAAGCCGGACGTGCTCGCTGCGGTGAACGCGCGCCTCGAGCCGCTACGCGCGCGCGTCCCGCAGCTCCTGGTCCGCCTCACCGCGCCCAGCAAGGACCCCGACATCCAGCTCGACGGCGCGCCGCTCGGCACGGGGCAGGCCGAGGGCAGGCCGTTCAGGATCGATCCGGGAGAGCACGAGATCCGGGCGCGTGCACCGTCCACGGCGTTCAAGAACTTCGTGAAGAAGGTGCAGGTCCCGGAAGGCATCACGTTCACGGTCGACGTGTTCTTCGAGCGCGCCCCCGCAGGCGCCGCGGCCGGGGTCGTCGTCCCGCCCGCGAACAGCGGCGCCACGACCGTCACCGAGCCTCCGAACGAGCCGCCCCCGAAGCGCTCCTACGTGCTCCCGATCGTGACCACGGCCGGGACGGTCGTGCTCGCGGGCGGAGGCTTCGTGCTCTTCGTGCTCGGCGGCACCGCCGAGACCGACGGCCGAGCGGCGTGCCAGGGCAAGGTGCGCGACTGCGACGACGAGCGCTCGAAGGTCCGCACCCTCGATGCGGTGGCGCTCGGCAGCTTCATCGGCGCGGCGGGCCTCGGCGTCGTGTCGGCGGTGCTCTGGGCCTCGAAGGGCGGCGAGCGCTCCGCGTCGATCGTCACGCGCAGCACGGCGGGCGGCGCGACCTTCGGCCTCGCGGGGTCGTTCTGATGCGCCGCCGTCATGCGTTGGTGGTCGCGGCGATGGCGTTCGTCGCGTGCGGGATGGCGTGCGTGGATCTGTTTCACAGCACGGACTTCGACACGCTCTGCGACGTCTCGCCGAGCGACCCGCGCTGCAGGACGGACGCGGCGGGCGGTCCCGACGTGGTGAGCGAGCCCGCGGCGGACGCGCCGAAGCGCTCGCATCCGGACTTCTGCAGCTGGAACACGCTCGCCAAGGTCGAGAGCGAGGCGAAGCGCGCATGCGCGCTCCTGGGCGCGTGCGAGGGTCCGCTCGGCGAGAGCGTATTCGGCCAGTGCGTGGTGCGCGCGGAGCTCGCGTTCTCTTGCGACGCAAACCCGACGCTGCGTCCGGCCGGCCCGACCGACGACTTCTGGTCGTGCCTCGCCACGGCGACGAAGTGCGCCGAGGTCGATCGGTGCGTGTTCCCCACCGGGATCGACGTGTGCGGCACCGTCGACGGCGGGAGCTTCACCTCGTGCGGCAACGGCAACGTGTCCAACCAGCTGAAGTGCGCGATTCCTCAAGGTGGTCGCGCCGTTGCCGTCGAGCCCTGCGCGATGCGCGGCAAGACGTGCTCGACCGTCGCCGTCATCAACGGGATCAGTGCTGCGTCAAGCTGCACCGGCACGGTGAGCGGGTTCAGCGCCGGCGCCGTCGCGTGCGTGGCAAGCGGCTGCCAGGGCACAGTCGCGAGGAGCTGCAAAGCGAGCGCCGGTGTCACCATCGACGAGGGCTTCGATTGCGCCTCCCAGAGCGCGAAGTGCACGAGCGTCGCGGGCGTCCCCGCGTGCGAGTCGACCAACGCACCGGCATGCACGCCCGACAGCCCGCCGGCATGCGTGGGCGCGAAGGTCACCGCGTGCGTGAAGGGCCACGAGCTCGTGGTCGACTGCAGCGTGCTCGGCCTCGACTGCGACGTCGCGAAGCTCGCGGACGCCGATCTCTATGACCTCACGGCGGCGTGCACGCTGGCCGCCCCGGAGTGCACGAACGAGGAGGCGTGCCAGGGCGCGACGCTGCGGAGCTGCGGGCGCGGCAAGATGTACGAGGTCGACTGCGTCAGCGTCGGCCTCGGGACCTGCGACCAGATCGCGGCCAACGGCAAGGTCGCCTGCCGGCCGCAGTGATCCCCGTCTCGCGGACCAGTGCCGGGTGGTGCGCGCGCGGAGACGCCGGAGCTAGCCGCGCACGAGCGCGCCCGCGAGCCTACTGACCGAGAGAGCGCTCGAGCTGCGAGTCCTGGAGCGCCTTGAGGGCCGCGCGCTGCTCCTCGTCCGTCGGCGAGTTGCCGCCGGCGGGGGCGCCCTTCGGACCCGCGCCACCGCGCGGCGGCTTGGCCGTCGCGGGCGCAGGGGTCGCCGCGACCGGCGCCGGCTTCGCGGTCGGGGCCGGCTCGTCGGCAGCCGGGGTCGGCGGGCGGAAGTGCGGACGACGCGCGGTCGTCGCCGCGGGGGGCGTGATTGCCGCCACCGCCGGCGCGGGCGCCGCGGGCGTGGTCGGAGCAACGATCGCGCCCGTCGCACCGGCGGCACCGGCGGCACCGGCGGCACCGGCGGCACCGGCGACAGGAGCCGTGGTGACAGCGCCCGCGGCGCCCGTCGTACCGGCCGCGCCCGCTGCGGGAACGGCGACGCCCGGAACGCCGACCATGCTCGGCTGCTCGGCACCCACCGCAGCGACCGGCACCGGCGTGGGAGCGACTGGCGCCGCAGCTGCGGCCGCGGCCTTCGCCGCAGGCGCCGCACCGGCACGTGCCGGATCGACGAACGAGGCGCTCGTCTCCGTGAAGCCCTCGGAGCCGTTGCCCTTCATCACGGCGAACGCCCCGACGCCAACGAAGAGGCCGAACGCCATGACCGCCATCGCCCACGACATCGCGGGCCGACCCGCGACCTTCGTGCGCGCGGTGACCGCGGTGCCCGGCGGATCGATGCGACCGTCCGAGTAAGGCGGCTGCGGCACCATGAAGTGCGCGGGCATCGACGCGGGCATCGCCACGCCAGGCGCGCTCACCGAGCCCGAGGGCACGGGACCGTTGTACTGCGCGGCGTAGCCGCCGCTCTGCTGCGCGGGGTAACCGCCGCTCGCGTTCGTCGTGTGGCCGATCATCGGCGGCGGCGCGTTGCTCATCGGCCGCGTCGAGGCGGGCGGCAGCGAGGCCTGCGCCATCTGCGTCGACTGCAGCGGCAGCGTCTGCGCGCCGTGCATCGGCGGCGGCGGCAGGGCGCTGTTCGAGCCCGTCGTCATGAGGATCTTCGTGTGCTCCGAGCCCGGCCCGTCGGCGGGGTGCGGGAGAAGATCCGCCATGTCCTCGAGGAGGTCCTTGGGCGGCGGCGCCATCAGATGGTCGCCGGTCCGCTTGCCGGCGCGTGCCGCCTCGAGCGTCGCCTTGATCACCGCCGCGGGCGAGATCGTCGTGGGCGACGTGGGCATCCCCATCTTCGCGCTCGAACCCGGCGCGCGCTTCACGATCTTCGGCGCGCCGCGGACGACCGTGCGGCCGTCCTCTTCCTCGTCGTCGACCGCCGCGAACTTCCCCGAGCGCGTCGCGCTGCTCACGGACGCCTTGCTCGACGGCGTTGGCGAGGGACGCGCTTGCGTGCGCGCCGAGCTGGGCGGCGGCATTCCCGCGGCGGGTCGCGGCGATGCGGCGCGTGCGCTCTCGAGCGCGTCGCCGATCGATTTCGACGGCATGATGTTCGTCATCTCGTCGTCCGAGAGAGACGAGAACTTTGCGCGGACTGCCTCCTTGGCGCGGGCGTTGGCCGTGGGGTTGACCGTCTCCGCAGTCACGAGATCGTCTTTGGTGACGACATCGAGGTCTCCAGATTCGTCGCCACGTCCCGGCCGTTTCGTGAAGGGCAGCATGATCCTCCGCTCGCTTGACCCTTCACCTCTTGCGAACCGCAAGCCAGCGCAGGGCCACTCCATGAGAAATATACAGTGCAGCAGCCCCAGGAAAAATAGGGTGCGTTCGAATCGGTAGGACTTGTACGCACCTCACCGCGAAGCGTGGTTCTCACCGTTCGGGAACCGTCGCGAAACAGGCCTGGTGAACGAAAGATCCACCCGTGGATCACCCCCGCGAGAAAGCGCACATGTGCGCTAGCGCAGCGCGATGATCGCGATGCCGCCGCCGACGAGCAGCGCGGCCAGGCCAACGACGACCGCGATCATCCACGACGGACGACCCTGCGGGATGCCGGCGAGGTCGTCGTCGTGTCCGCTCTGGTAAGCCTGCTGCTGCATCGGCGAGCGCGGCGCGTTCGGGTACGGCGCATTCATCGCGGGGCCGCTCGCAGCGGCGGACGGCGCGCGCGTCGTCATCGGGCTCGTCGTGGGGACTGGCTTCTGCGCGAAGGGATCGGGCGCAGCGAAGGGATCGGCCGCGGCCTCGAGCGAGCGAAGCGGCGGGAGCGGCGCGCGCGTCGCCGCGTCGGCGATCTGGCGCGCGAGCTCGGCGGTGGGCACGCGGGCCCAGGCTTTGTGATCGCCCTCGAGCCCGTACGCGCGACCGACGCCGTTCGCGAAGTCACCGACCGTCTTGGTGCGGATGTTCGGATTCTTGGCGAGCGCCTCTTCGAGCACGTCGTCGAGCGTCTGCGGGATCGGATACTTCGCGTTCGCGCTCTTCGAGCTCACCGGATCGGGATCCTTCGTGAGGATCGCGAGGAGGATCGACGGTCCGTTGTTGCCCGTGAACGGGACGCTGCCGGTGATGCACTCGTAGGTGATGGCGGCGAGCGCGAAGACGTCGGCGCGCGCATCGAGCGTCTCGAGGCCCTGCGCCTGCTCGGGCGCCATGTAGAAGGGTGAGCCGATCGTCGTGCCGAGCACGGTCAGCTTCTTCGCGTCCTTGTTCTTGTCCTTCACCGAACCGAAGTCGAGGATCTTGACGTTGTCGCCCTCGCGCGTGCCGCACTCGAACAGGTTGTCCGGCTTGAGGTCGCGGTGCACGAACTGGCGGTTGTGCGCTTCGTCGAGCCCGATCGCGGTCTGCGAGAGCATGCGCACGAGCCGCGCGGGCTCGACCGACTTCTCGCGCTTGAGGATGAAGCGCAGCTCCTCGCCGTCGAGGAACTCCATGACGAGCAGCCAGACCCCCGACGCCTCGTCGCGCTGGAAGTCGAGCACCTTCACGATATAGTCGTGCGGCAGCTGGCTCGAGATCTCGTACTCGCGCTTGAACCGCTCGAGGGAGACCTCGTCCTTCGAGACCTCGTCGTGCAGCACCTTCACGGCGACGCGCGTCTGCGTCTGCTTGTCGATGCCTTCGTAGACGCGCCCCATGCCGCCGTCCGCGACGACGCGCCGGAGCTCGTAGCGGTTGCAGAGCTTCGACCCGAGCCGAGCGTCGTCCGCGGTGGTCGCGATTGGCACCATGCTCGCGTGCTGCAGCGCGCTTCCGTCCGCAGGGCAGAAGCCCGCGTCGTCCGGAAATACGCGCATGCAGGTGGGGCAGCTCTTCATCGGGGGCGGGCCGCGGCCGTCAGTCGACCTTCGTGGCTTCGGTGGGCGGCGCGAAGTAGATGATCCGGTTGCACGAGGGGCACTGCTCGATGAGCGGCTCCCGGCGCAGCCGGTGGTAGAGCTGGGGCGGTAGCGACATGTTGCACGTGTTGCACGTGCCGTCGCTGGTCTGCGTGATCGCCGTGCCGCGCTTGCCGCGCAGCTGCTCGTAGCGCCGGTACAGGATCACCGGGAGCCGCTTGACGATGGTGTCTCGTCCGCCGCCGCGCTCGTTGCGATCGGCCTCGAGCTTCCTGACCTTCGCCGAGATGTCGCCTTCCTTCGCGGCCAGCTCTTCGCTGATGCGCTTGTGCTCGACCTCGGTCGCCTCGACCACGGTGCGCACGGACGCGTTCGTCTCGTCGAGCCTCGTGATCTCGTCCTCGCGATCACGAACGAGCTTCCGGAGCTCCTCGAGCTCGCGTTGGGCGGCGTTCGTCTCCCGCTCGGTGCGCGACCGATTGAGCTTCTCGCGAGAGTGCTCGATCTGTTGCGTCATCGTGCGGATGTCGATGTGGAGATCGTTCCGCTGCTTGTCGGCCGCGGAGACCGTGCCCCGGTCGACCTGCAACCGCTCGTCCAGCTTTTTGAGGCTCTCCTTGAGGGAGCTGAGGACACTCCGTTCCTCGGTGAGCTTCTCTTCGAGGGCCTTCACTTCGGCGTCCATCGCCGCCAGCTCCTCCAGCGCGCGAATCTGCTCCGTCGTGCTCAACCGATATCTCCTTCTCGTGACAAACCAAGTCGGCGGCGCGCCCCCACGCACCGGGGTCCCTGACGCTCGTATCCAGCCCGTGGGCCCACCTGGGTTCGAACCAGGAACAACCCGGTTATGAGCCGGGGGCTCTGACCGATTGAGCTATAGGCCCCGATTTCCACACGCTGCCGCCTCGTCACGGACAAAGAGCTAGTCGAACGAGGCGCCAGGGGGAAGAGGCACGTGGCGTGCCGCGTCAATCAGCGACAAACGAGCCGCCGCAGCTCGACTCGGCCCCCTGCGACCTCCGCCGTTCCGGCAGAACCGACGGCGTAGACCACGTCCGGCGGCGCCGTCCCGAGCACGCGCGCGCCGTCGAGCGCGGGCTCCGTCGTGTTCGCGCCGGCGATGCGCAGCGTGGGTCCGAGCGGAACCAGATGCGCGTGCTCCTGCGTATCGACGAACGCGAGCCAGCGATTTGCGCCCGTCGGCGGGAGCAGATCGGCGAGCGCGTGACCGATGCCGCCGTCGAGGAGATCCGCGGCGTCGACCTTGTCGCCGTCGGTGACGTAGCGGACCATCCGCTCGCCCGAGCCCTCGGCGTGCGCCGCCTCGTCCTGCACGAGCACGACGACCTGCGCGTCGGTCGGCCCGCCGGTGCGCACGAGATCGAAAGACGCCACGCGCCCCTTCTCTGGCGAGATGCGCCGCACGGGTGACGTCGCCTCCCCCTTTGCGTCGAGCGCGACGAGCTCCACCCAGCGGTACGCGCGCCGCTCGCCGGGTCCTTCGGCGTTGCCGCTGGGACCGGCGTCCTCGGCGGCCTCGGCGCGGCGCGCGAGCCACGCGAGCCAGTACCCGCCGGGACGCGCGAGGAGCCGCGGCGCCTCGGCGTCGGACTTCTCGGGCGACGCGACGCGCGCCTTCGTGCCTGCGCCCAGGAGCTGCACCTTGACGATGCCACGATCGCCGAGCGCGGCCGCGACGTCGGGCGGCGCATCCTCGTCCCACGCCACGATCCCAGCGCCGGCAGCGCCGGCAGCGTCGGCCTCGGGCCACGCGATGTCGTACGCGAGCGACTCGTCCGCCTGCTGCACCATCGCGCCCTCGTTCACGAGCGTGGTGCCGTCGACGCGCGCGATGTCGAGGCGCCTCGTCGAGCCCATGCTCCCCGCGCCGGCACAGGCATCGCCGCTCGCGCGGCGCGCGAAGCTGGTCACGAACGGCGCCTTGCCGCGGAGCCGCGGCGTCGGCGGCGGATCGTCACCGAGCGCGGGACCGAGCTCGATCATCTTGAGACCCGAGAGATCGAGCGACGCGCGCACCACGCCCGCGAGGCGCTTCGTGCCCTCGCGGCGCACCACGCCGAGGTAGAGCGCATCGGGCCCGAGCACCGCCTCGCCCGCGACCACGTCGTCGCCCGGGAGCGCGAGGCGCGCGCCGTCGATGCGGCAGCGCGGGAGCGTCTCCGCGACCATCGCTGCGGGCGCGGCGCTGGCGCTGGCGCTGGCGCTCGCCGCCGCGGACGGCGTCGCCTGATCGCGGCTGCAGCCGCTGCATCCGGCGAGCGCGGCGGTGCTTGCCGCCAGCACGCCGAGGACGAGCCTCGTCACGCCTTGGCCACCGCGATGGGGAAGCCGAGCGGTGCGAGCGGCGCGGCCGCCTGCCCGGTGAAGCCATCGATGACCTCGAGCGCGAGATCGAACCGCTCGAACGGCGGCATGACGTACGCGCCGGCCACGCGGTGGCGGACCGCGCTCAGCATCTCGCGCGCGATGGCCACGCCTTCCTTGCGCGCGTCGGGACCGGTGCCGGCCTTGCGCATGCGCTCGCGCACCGCCTCCGGCACCTGCATCCCGGGCACCTCGTTGTGGAGGAACTCGGCGTTGCGATGGCTCGCGAGCGGCAGGAGCCCCACGAGCACCGGGAGCCCGAGCGGCGCGATGTCGTCGAGGAACTTCTCGAGCACCTTCGGATCGTAGACCGGCTGGGTCATGACGATCTCGGCGCCGGCCTCCTTCTTCTGCCGGAGGCGCGCGAGCTCGCGCTCGTAGTTCAGCGCCGCGGGCTCGGCGCCGGTGGCGAGCACGAGCTTCGTGCCCGCGCCGAGGGGCTTGCCGCCCGGATCGATCCCCTGGTTCAGGCGCGCCGCGAGCTTCAGGATGCCGATCGAGTCGAGGTCGTAAACCGCGGACGCATCGGGGAAATCGCCCATCTTCGGCGGGTCGCCGGTGATCACGACGAGGTTGCGAACGCCGAGCTCGTGCGCCGCGAGGAGGTGCGCGAGCGTCGCGAGGAGGTTCCGATCACGCCCGCAGACGTGCAGGATCGTCTCGATCCCCAGCTCCTGCACGCGGAGCGCCATGGCCAGGTTGCCCATGCGCGCTTGTGCGCGCGCGCCGTCGGCGATGTTGACGACGTCCACACCGCCCGCCTTCAACATGCGCGCGGCATTGAGCGACTTCTTCAGATCGAGGCCGACTGGCGGGTTCACCTCGACCGAGACGACGAACTTCCCCAGCGCGATCTTGCGCGCGAGCTCGCTGCGCTCGGCGAACGGGACGACGAGCGAAGCGCCGGGCGGCGGCAGCTCGGAGGCGGGCTCGCTCGTCCACGCCTGGAACGTGTCGGAGCCGCCGGACCGCGTCTCCGACTCGGGCGCCGCGTTCTTGTCCGACGTGCCGACCATCCGCGCCGCCGCGGCGATGCGCTTGATGTGCTCGGGGGTGGTGCCGCAGCAGCCGCCCACGAGCTTCACGCCCAGCTTGTACATGCGGCGCGCGTAGATGCCGAAGTACTCGGCGGTGGAGATGTAGACGAGGCGCTCGTCGACCCGGCGCGGGAGACCGGCGTTCGGGAGCGCCCACACCGGGAGCCCGGTCTCGAGCATCGGCTGCACCGCCTCGAGCACGTTCATCGGTCCGTCGCTGCAGTTCACGCCCACCACGCTCGCGCCCCACTCCTTCATCAGGCGGGCGATCTCGCCGGCGGGCGTGCCGTCGGCCATGCGACTGTGCTCGTCCACCGAGGCCGAGGCGATGACCGGCACCTTGCCGCCGCTGGCCGCGACCGCGCTCTCGACCGCGGCGCGTAGCTCGTTCGTCTGCCGGAACGTCTCGCAGACGATGGCATCGACGCCGCTCCCGACGAGCACCTTCGCCTGCTCGCCGATGGCGCCGCGCACCTTGTCGAGATCCTGCGCCAGCGCCTCACCGAGGAAGTAACCGGAAGGGCCGATGGCACCGGCGACGAACGCCTTCGCGCCGGCGGCCTCGCGCGCGAGCCGCACGGCGGCCTCGTTGATCTCGGCCATCTTCGCGACGAGGCCGTGCTTCTCGAGGCGCATGCTGTTTGCGCCGAACGTGTTCGTCTCGATCAAGGTCGCACCCGCCCGCACGTAGTCCTCGTGGACCTTGCGGACGAGCTCGGGCTTCGTGACGTTCAGCTCCTCGAAGCAGATGCTGAAGAGGACGCCCCGCTCGTACAGCTGGGTCCCCATTGCGCCGTCCACGACGAGCGACCCGCTCGCGAGCGCTTCGAGAAGAGTGGCCATGGCCGAGGAGTTAGCTCGGGAGAAGCCAACCGCCAACATCTAACCGCCGACCGCTCCGCGAACGGAGACCTCTGGCGCTTCGACGGTCAGCGGTCAGCGGTCAGCTGTTAGCTTCTTCCTACGCCATGACCGAACGTCCTCTCCAGAGCCTCGCGCGCGATATGCCCGGTCTGCGCACGAGCGACGACGCCGCCGATCGCGTCGCCTACGCACGCGATCTCTGGCCCCGGCACCATCTCGCGGTGCGGGCCGGGAACGTCGCGCAGCACCGGCCCGCCGGCATCGTCTGGCCGACGTCGACGGACGAGGTCGCGCGGATCGTCCGCTGGGCGTACGACACCGAGACGCCCATCGTCCCGTTTGGCGCGGGCAGCGGCGTCTGCGCCGGCGTGCTCCCCCACGACGGCATCATCGTCATGGACCTCAAGCGCATGACCCGCTGGCGCTCGCTCGACGAGGAGGCGCGCACCCTCGACGTCGAGTCGGGACAGATGGGCCTGCCGCTCGAGGAGGACCTGAACCGGCGCGGCTTCACGCTCGGGCACTTCCCTTCGTCCATTCTCTGCAGCACGGTGGGCGGCTGGGTCGCGGCGCGGAGCGCGGGCCAGTGCTCGGGCCTCTACGGCAAGATCGAGGACATGGTGCTCGCGCTCGAGTGCGTGATCGGCACCGGCGAGGTGGTCACCCTGCACCACCGCACGAGCGGCCCGAACCTCATCCCGCTGGTCATCGGCAGCGAGGGCACGATGGCGATCGTCACGAGCTCGGTGCTGCGGCTGCACCCGAAGCCGAGCACGCGCGCCTTCGCGGGCTTCTCCTTTCCCACCACCGAGCACGGCTGGGAGGCGATGCGTGCGATGTTCCAGGCCGGTCTCCGTCCCGCGGTCTCGCGCCTCTACGACCCGTTCGACGCCATGCTCGCGCGGCGCGGCGCGGTGAAGAAGGACGGCGCGGACGCCGGCAAGACCCCCGGGCTCGGCGCGGCCGCTCTGCGCAGCATCCTCCGGCGCCCCGGCGCGCTCAACGAGCTGCTCGATGGCGCGTTCGGCAGCAAGCTGCTCGGCGGCTCGCTCGTGATCCTGATCTTCGAGGGCGAAGGTGACGCCCCGCAGCGCGACCTCGAGCAGGCGCGCGCGCTCTTCGCGACGATGCGCGCGACGTACGAGGGCGAGGGCCCGGCGCGCAAGTGGCTGCTGCATCGCTACTCGGTGAGCTACCGCCAGGCGCCGGTGTTCGCCGCCGGCCTCTTCTCCGACACGATGGAGGTGGCGGCGCCGTGGTCCAAGCTGCGCGCGCTCTACGACGGCGTGCGGCGCGCGCTCGGCGAGCACGTGTTCGTCATGGCGCACCTCAGCCACGCGTATCCGGACGGTTGCTGCATCTACTTTTCCTTTGCAGGAACGGCGGCCAAGGGCGACGGCGTGAACTCCGGCGCCGGCTGGGACGAGCGCTGCGAGATCACCTACGACCGCGCGTGGAAGGCGGCGATGGCCGCGGCCATCGAGGCGGGCGGGACGCTGGCTCATCACCACGGCGTCGGGCGCTCGAAGGCGCCGCGCATGGCGCACGAGCTGGGCGCGGGCGGCGTGGACGCCGTGCGCGCGCTCCTCCGCGCGTTCGATCCGAAGGGGATCCTGAACCCGGGCAACCTCCTGCCGCCGTGCTCGCCGCAGCCCTACCTCGACGACGCTCACGCCACGGAGGTCCGCGCATGAGCACGCCCATCGCCATCGACGTCGCGAGTCTCCTCGTGGAGGTGACGGCGGATCAGGGGCTCGATGCCCTCGAGACCGAGCTCGCAGCGCGCGGCTTCACGCTCGGCATCGCCCTCGCCGACGCCGAGGCCTCGGCGGGCACGGGCGCCGGCGCAGGCACGGGCATCGCGGTCGGCGACTGGCTCGCCAGGGGCGCGCCCGGCGCGCCCAGCCTCTTCGCCGATCCCGCCGACCACCTGCTCGCGGGCCTCGAGGCCACGCTGATCTCCGGTGACCGCCTCGAGGTGCGGCCCGGCCCGCGCCGCGCGGTGGGCCCCGATCTCACCGCGCTGTTCGTGGGCGCGCACCGCCGCTTCGGCAGCATCGACCGCGCCTGGCTGCGCATCCACCGCCGCGACGCGCGCCGCCCTTCCCTCCCCCTGCCCGCCGGCGACCTCGATCCGCCGCTGACCGAGGCCGAGGCTCGCCTGCTCGACGCGATCCGCGGCCGCCTTGACGATAATTCGCAAAAGCGTTGACTATTTCCTCGTTCAGAAACGAGCACCCGGTCCGGCACGGTCAGCCGAGCGCCGCCTTCCTGCGCACGATGGGTATGCGGTGGGCCGAGCTCATGTCCTCCCTCCGCGAGCACGCCGCCACGCGCTCCTGAGCTCGCCCCAAGAGAGCTCAGTGGGCGGGGTCGGTGTTCTTCGCGGGGCGCGCGTTCCACACGCGCGTCGTCAGCGCGAGGCCGATCAGCGCTGCGGGGAGGATAACCGCCGGCCAGGTCCACCACGCGTGCGAGTCCTTCGCCGCCGCGTCCTTCGGGAGCACGTGGCCGAGCACGAAGGCCTCGAACGCGGTGCCGAGATACACGAAGCCGTCGATCACGCCGACCACCACGCCCACGTTGCGCTTGCCGCCGAAGTCCATGCTCGCGGTGCCGGAGAGCATGCCGTGCACGCCGATGATGGCGAGCGACATGAGCACGACGACCCAGCCGATGGCGCCGGTGTTGAGCGTGACGAACATGAGGATCGCCCCCACCACCATCACGCCGTAGAGCAGGCCTGCCACCGGGCCGCGCCGCGAGCCGAACACGCGATCGGAGATCAGGCCAGCGATCACGCCGCCGGAGATGCCGGCCATGCAGTTCAACATGCCCCAGTTGTCGTGCACGAACTCGCGCGTGAGCTCGGGCGCCGGCAGCCCGGCCGCCGCCGCGACCGCCGCAGCCTTGACCGCGGCCTTCGACGCGGCGCGCCCGGTCTCCTCGGAGAATGTCTTGTAGTACTGGAGGATCGAGTTGCGCAGATAGCCGCTGAAGAACTCGATGGCCGCGATGGTGAGGATGGCAGGACTCCGCAGCATCATCTTCACCACCTCGAGCACCGGCTTGCGCTCGCCGGACTGGCCGGACGACGCGTCACCGAGGTCGAAGTCCGTGTGCCCCGCCTCGCCCGGCGTGTCCTTCACGAAGATCAGGTCGAGGACCGCGAAGACCCCGAGGATCGCCGCGGGAACGAAGAACACCCACGGCGCGCTGCTGCGCTTCAGGATCAGCTCCGACCAGTCGTACGCGAAGTACAGACCGAGCGAGATGAGAATGCCGAAGATTCCGCCGAACGTGCCGCGCTCCTTGAGGTGGAACCAGGCCGAGTTGACCTTGACGATCGACACCGCGCCGAAGCTCTGGAAGTACATGTTCAGCGAGTAGATGACGCTGAGCAGCGGCACGAGCGCGGCCTGCTCCTCCTTGGGAACGGAGCCGGTGCCATGCATGGCATTCATGATGACGAGCCCGATCGCGACGTTCGCCGCGAGCGAGCCGAGGGCCGCCATGAGGATGGTCTTCTTGCCGCCGAGGCGATCGGCGAGTGGCCCGTTGATCACGAACGAGACGCCGTAGGTGATCGCGCCCCAGAAGAAGACGCCCGAGAACTGCTTCTTGTCGAAGACCGGCCCGATGCAGGCATTCAGGTTGTAGCGCGCCATGTAGAGGAACGCGTACGTGAGCCCGACGGGTAACCAGTTCGCGAAGCGGCGCCGGAGGAACGCGGGCGAGTGCCCGAGGTCGGCCTTGGGGAGGCGCCCGACGACGACGATGATCAGCCCGAGGAGGAGGACGATCGGGAGGAAGTCGGACAACCACGCGGGCATGAGGCGGCGGAGCATGCCACGACGCTGCCCGCGGGAGAACTCGAGACGAGGCGTCCTACTTCGTGAGCTCGGTCTCCACGATCTTCAGCGCGTCGTCGGGGATGGTGCGGAACATCGCCGGGGGCATGTGCAGGCGGTTCGACGCGGGGAGCTTCATCCGCGCCAGCGCCGCCTGCTTCGCGGCGGGCGACATCGCGTCGAGCTTCGTGACGTCGAAGCGACCGCGCGAGATCGAGGAGTCGAGCTTCCCGTTGTGGCATTGTGCACAGGCCTGAACGAGGACCTCCTTGCCGGTCGCTCCTGCCCTGGGGCGCATCGACCCCGGCACGCCCACCTGCGAGGGTGACGACTGCCCGGGCAAGAACGGCCCCGGCACGCCGGGCAGCATGACGCCCGGCGGCGGCAACGACGGCACGGGCGACGGCACCCCCGGCAGCAACGGCGGCAACAACCCGGGCAGCAACACCCCGGGCAGCGACGACATGTGCCCGGGTCCGCCCGGCTGCCCCGAGCCGGACAGCCAGCGCTGCAGCGGCCCCACGTGCGGAGGCTGCGCCGGCATCGCCAGCTGCGGCGACGCCACGATGGACTACGGCGACTGCGCCTCGTGCAACAGCGACCCCGCGAACGGCAAGTCGCCCGTTTTGCGCTGATCGAACCCGAGTACGGACCTGCACGGAGCCTCGGACGCTCGGACGCTTTGTGTGATCGTGCTCAGGAAAACGCGCCGGCACGCCGTGGCCCTTGCGCGGCGGGCCGGGGCCGCGTGACTATCGGGGGGCGCGTGTCTCCGGGCGCGCGCGGTCCGCATGCTTCACTCCGACCTCCTCGCCCAGATCCCGCTGTTCGACACGCTGGCCGCCGAGGACCTCGCAGCCCTCGCCAGCCGCATGACCGAGCGCCAGTTCAAGGCAGGCGAGAAGGTCTTCGACAAGAACGACCAGGGCTCCAGCATGTACGTCGTGCTGTCGGGCGCCGTGCAGATCTTCCTGCCCGGCGCCGGGCCGGACGAGCCGCCCGTGATCCTCAAGGACGCACGGACCGGCGAGTACTTCGGCGAGCTCTCGCTCTTCGACGACAAGCCGCGCTCGGCGAGCGTCGCGGCCACCGTCGACACGACGCTCCTCGAGCTCACGCGCGTCGACTTCAGCGATCACCTCTCCAAGTCGCAGAACGCGGCGATGACCATCCTCGCGGAGATGGCCGAGCGCCTGCGCGAGACGAACTCGCTCCTCTCGCAGCGCGCCGCCCGCGACGTGGTGAAGGAGTTCGAGGAGAACCTCTCGTGGAGCCAGAAGCTCGCCGACAAGGTCGCGGAGCTCAACGGCAGCTGGGCGTTCATCCTCTTCCTCCTCGCGGTGACGGTGGCGTGGGCGGGCATGAACCGCGTGCTCCCCAAACCGTTCGACGAGTACCCGTTCCAGTTCTACAACCTCGCGCTCGCCGTCCTCGTGGCGCTCCAGGGACCGCTCATCGTGATGAGCCAGAACCGGCAATCCTCGAAGGACCGCGCGACCGCAGAGACCGACTTCCGCGTGAACCTCAAGAACGAGGTGGGCATCGAGCACCTCCTCCGGGAGGTCGGAGCGATGCGCGCGGAGACGAACAAGCGCTTCGAGGTGATCGAGCGGATGATGCGCGGCGATCGCATCCGCCAGGAGATACCGATCAAGAAGCCGGGCGGCCCGCTGGGCCCCTCGTAGACGCCCCCGCCGAACGAGGCTATAGGCCTGCACTCAGCGCACGAGGCGGCGAAGTCGGTTCCAGGCCGACGCGGTGCGGCGGGTCGACGAGACCGCGTAACCGAGCAGTCTCGGGAGCCAGGTAACCCCTCGTGCATTTGCCCCTCAACGCCAACGCCGCGCGAGCCACGCGGCAGGAGCCAGATGCGTGAAGTCTACATCCATTCTCTTCTCCGGACTGCTGCTCGCCGCGGCCAGTCCCCTCGCCTGCTCGTCGTCCGACTCCGCCGGCGACGGTGACGCCGGACCGCCGATCTCCCTGGGGGACGGCGGCTTCGTCGACGCGCCCGAGCAGGACGGAAGCAGACCCCAGGTCGACGGCGGCTTTCCCGGACCCGACGGCAGCGTGCTGCGCGCCGATCGCTTCGCGACGAAGGTCGTGAGCTTCACGCCCGGCGACTGCGCAGGCTTCGGGCTCACCGCGATGCCCGGCGTCGTGCTCGGGCCGCCGGTGGGCGGCGGCGATAGCTACGGCAGCCTCGACGTCGTCTCGCTCGGTTTCGAGGGCGAGATCGTTCTCAGCGTCGAGCCGAACGCCATCGTCGACGGCCCGGGCGTCGACCTCCTCGTCTTCGAGAACCCGTTCCTCACCGGCGGCATCCCGAACGCGGAGCTCGGCGAGGTCAGCGTGAGCGACGACGGCACGACGTGGAAGACGTTCCCGTGCACGCCCGGGCCCGGGCCGACGTACGGCTCGTGCGCCGGCTGGCATCCCGTCTACTCCGCGCCCGGCAACGGCATCTCGCCCGTCGACCCCGCGAAGGCTGGCGGCGACGCCTTCGATCTGAAGGACGTCGGGCTCGCGCGCGCGCGCTTCGTTCGCATCCGCGACCGCGGCACGGTCGCGTGCCCGGCGAGCCCGGCGATGAAGCCGACCACGGTCGGGTTCGATCTCGATGCGATCGCGGTCGTGAACGCGCAAACGCCCTGATCTCTCGCTGAATCGGGGTAAGGCGCAGCGCCGCCGCAGGTTGGATCGGCGATGCCGGAGCGTTGATTTCAAGTGGCGACCGTCCAACCCGCATCCCTTGCGGGCGACGATCCGCTACACGGCCCGAGCATGCGATTGGGACAGGGCGCCGCGGCCCACATTCCCCTTCACGCCAGGCTCGGGTTCCGAGCTATGCTCGCGCTCGCTTCCGGCACTGTAACCAAGGAGCTTCTCGTGATCCGTACCGGCTACTCCGTCTCCCTCGCGCTCGTCGTTCTCGCTGCCATGAGCAGCGCCGGATGCAGCAAGGATCCGCCGCCGGCTACGCAGCCGCAGCCGTACGCCGGTGGCTACCAGCCCGGCGCGCAGCCCGGCGCTTACCCCACGCAGCCCGGCGCCCAGCCCGGTGCGTATCCGCAGCAGCCCGGCGCGTATCCGCAGCAGCCTGGCGCCCAGCCCGGCGCGTACCCGCAGCAGCCCGGCGCCCCTGCTCAGCCCGGCGCGCAGCCCGGCGCGCAGCCGTCGCCTCAGCCCGGTGCGTTCCCCGGCATCCCCGGCTTCCCGGCTCCCGCGCCCGCAGGCGGCGGCGGTGGCACCGCGCAGGCGCTCGACCCGAACCTCGCCGCGCTCGCGACGGGTCCGCTCGGTCTCTTCGCCGGCAGCGAGGCGCCCGGCATGGCCAAGGACGGTCCGGTCGTCGCGGGTAACTTCCAGGCCGGCCAGACCCTCGAGGGTCAGTTCAGCTTCCAGCCCGGCAAGTGCTACACGCTCGTCGCGCAGGGCGCCGGCGTCACGTCGGTCGGCCTCGAGATGCAGTACGTCCTGCCCGTCCCCGGCCTCGCGCCGAGCATCGGCAAGAGCGCGCAGAACGGCGCGCAGGTGTCGATCGGCGGCAAGGCGAACTGCCTCCGCCCGATCAGCCCGTTCCCCGCGAACGCGAAGTTCATCGTGACCGCGAAGGCGGGCGCCGGCGTCATCGCGGCCCAGCTCTTCTCCAAGTAATTCTTCTCCGCTCATCGTTTCGGCAGACGGCGCGATGAAAGTCGCGCCGCTTTCGTTTAAGGTCTGCTCCCCATGCTCGATATCGCCTTCATCCGTCAGAACGCCGACGTCGTCCGCGCCGCGATCAAGAACAAGCGCGTGGATCTCGATCTCGACACGCTCCTCGCCGCCGACGGCGAGCGCCGCGAGACGCTCTCGCGGATCGAGAAGAAGCGCGCGCGCAAGAACGAGATCGCGCAGCTGATCCCGAAAGCGACGAAGGAGGAGCGCCCCACGCTCATCGAGGAGGGCAAGGCCGTGAAGGTTGAGCTCGAGCAGCTCGAGCCCGCAGCCACCGCCGCGCAGCACGCGTTCGACGCGCTGATGCTGCGCGTGCCGAGCATCCCGCGCCCCGAGGTGCCGGTCGGCAAGGGCGAGGAGGACAACGTCGAGATCCGCAAGGTCGGCACCGTGCGCACGTTCGACTTCAAGGCGAAGGATCACGTGGAGCTCATGACGCTCCACAAGATGGTCAACTGGGACGGCCCGCGAAAGTTTGCGGGCGGCCGCTCGTACGCGCTCACCGGCATCGGCGCGATCCTCGAGCTCGCGGTGACGCGCCTCGCGGTCGACACGCTGGTCGAGTGTGGCCTCACGATGGTCATCCCGCCGGTGATGGTGAAGGAGCGAGCGATGACCGGGACGGGCTTCTTCCCGCTCGGTCGTGAAGAGGCGTACGCGATCGGCGCCGACGACCTGTTCCTCGTCGGCACGAGCGAGGTGCCGCTCGTCTCGCTCCACTGTGACGACACGTTGGAGGCGGCGCAGCTGCCGATCCGCTACGCGGGGATCTCGAACTGCTTCCGCCGCGAAGCGGGCGCCTACGGCAAGGACACGAAGGGCCTCTACCGCGTGCACCAGTTCACGAAGGTGGAGCAGGTGGTGTTCTGCGTCCCCGACGAGGAGGTCGCCGAGAAGGAGCACTACCAGCTCCTCGGCAACGCCGAGTCGATCCTCGCGAAGCTCGAGATCCCGTACCGCGTGGCCATCGCGTGCACCGGTGAGATCGGCCTCGGGCAGACGCGCAAGCACGAGGTCGAGTCGTGGATGCCCGGCCGCAACGACGGCAAGGGCGCCTACAACGAGACGCACTCGTGCTCGACGCTCGGCGATTTCCAGGCGCGCCGCTCGAACATCCGCCTCCGCATGCCCGACGGCACGACGACGTACCCGTACACGCTCAACAACACCGCGATCGCGAGCCCGCGCATCCTCATCCCGCTGCTCGAGAACCACCAGAACGCCGACGGCTCGATCACCGTGCCCAGGGCCCTCGTTCCCTACCTGAACGGCCGCGAGATCCTCACGCCGCCGACCTGATCAGCGGTGATGCGGCGGCCTGCGCGCGCTCGCGGCGGTCGACGCCGAGGCGGACGCAGCCGCTGCCGAGGCGCTCGCCGAGGCCGCTGCTGCCGCGGCGAGCGCCTTGCGATCGAGCTTTCCGCGCGGCGTCGAGTCGTGGCCCTGGAGCTCGGTGGCAGCTTCGGCCGGTACGCCGATCGCGAGCTCCTCGGGACGTCCGCGCAGCACCACGAAGAGTGTGACGGGCACGATGAACGAGACGGCCGCGACGATCGCGACCACCAGGCCGTAGCGCGGCCCCTTGCCGGGATCGAGGTCGTGCACGCTGGGCTGCGCGGGAAACGCGGACTCGGTCTCGGCGTACGGACGCGGATCGACCGCGGGCTGCGGCGAGCTGCGCGCGACGCCCGACGCCCTCGGATCGGCCACGCCGAGCGCGGCGAGGCTCGACTGCTCCGGCGGCCGCGCGATCCGTAGCCCGCTCTCCGATGAGGGCGTCAGCTGCGGGGCGGCCGCCCGCGCCGCCGACGAGCCGTGCGGGAGCGTGATGCCCGGTCCGGTGGGACGGATGGGCGGGAGCAACGCGGCGCCGACGTTCGGCGACGCCGTGAGCTCGCCGACGATGCGCTGGAGCGGCGCGCTCGCCATGACGGCGGTGCGGTTCTCGGGGAGCTCGTCGTCCTCGAGCGCGGCCACGCCGTTCTCCGGCGTGCCCTGGTCCGCGGCGATCACGCGCAGGATGTTCGTGAGCGGCGCCGGCGCCTCGAAGGTGATGCTCTCGGAGTCGCTTTCGGCCGGGAGCGACTCCGCCTTCTTGTGCGGGTGCCGCAGCTTCTTCGTGGTGCCCCCGGTGAGGTCGTCGAGCGTCGCGTCACCGACCGTCTTCGGTCCCGCGATGACCGCCGCCTTCGCCGCGGCGATGAGCGCCGCGGAGAACGCGGGCGCCTGCGTGGTCACGCTGTCGCCTTCCTCGGCGTAAGGCTCGGGGACGAGGCCACGCGTCGTGACGACGTCGTCCGAAAGCGAGGCGTGACCGGGGCGGGTCTCGGGGTCGGCGAGACCAGGGCGCGTCTCCGGGTCCGCGAGGCCGGGGCGCGTGAGCACCTCGCTCGACGGCTCGTCCGGCTCGGTCGACGGCACGCCGCTCAGGATGCCGAGCGCCGCGAGCTCGGGCGCGGTCGGCGCGCGCGGCGCGAGCGCCTGCGTGGTGACGCCGTCGTCCTCCTCGGGCTGGGTGTCTGGCGAGAGCGCCGCCGCGGGCACGCCCGCCGCGGGCCGCGGCTGCGACCGCGACCGCAGCACGCCGGGGACCTCGAGCAAGAGGTGACCGGGAAGTGTCCGCACCTCGGTCTCGTCGAGCAGCTCGTCTTCCGCGTCCCGGATCGCGATGACGCTGGGGATGGGCGGTCCCGCAAGGGTGCTCACGCTCGCGCGCGGCGCCATCGTGGTGATGCTGTCCTCGGTCTCGTCGTCGTTGTGGCCCTCGTCGTCGTCCTCGAGCTCGAGCTCGAGCTCGCTCAGGTCGACCTCGGAGCCCGTGGCCACCGGGACGGTGCTCGCGATCGGGCCGGTCAACGTGCGCGGCGGCATGCTCGACGCGATGACCGGCGGCGGTTGCGACAGCGCCTGCCGCGACGATGGCAGCGGCGGCGGACGCGAGTGGCGCAAGCGCGCGGCCGGCGGTCCGGCCTCGGCCGTCGTCGTGTCGTCCGCGCCATCGCCGTCGACCGGGAGCGTCCCGCTCATGGTCGGGACGTCGTCCTCTGGCAAAGAGCCCACGGGGCCAGTTTACAGGGCCCACAAAAAGAAGCCTAGCGAGAGGCTTTTTTCAGCTGGTGGTCGTCTCGAGGCGCATCAGGTGGCTCTTCTCGGCCCACCAGAGCAGCCCGATGATCAGCGAGCGCTTGTCGGACAGGAACGACGGCTTCTTGCCCTCGAACACGTGGCCGGCGAACTGGAACGCCCAGCCGACCGAGAACATCCCGGCCGCGAGCGGCAGGCCCACGATCGTGGCGCCGACCGGGATCGACGCGGCGATCAGCGGGATCCCCACCTTGTGGCAGGTCTGGTTCAGCGGGTTCTGGTGATCGAGCTTGTACCGAGCGAGGAGATCGCTCCATTCATCGTTGAGCTGCACGAGGCTCTTCCTAGCATCAGGTTGGCGTTCGTCCAGACTGACTTTACATCGTAAAGCGCGGGCGCTCGCGAAGGCTTGGTTGACCTCGCCGCCGAGGCCCGGTATCGATGGCGGCTCGCTCGTCGTGGTGCAGTAGCCAAGTGGTTAGGCACCGGTTTGCAAAACCGGCATATGTGGGTTCAAATCCCATCTGCACCTCTCAACAATCTCGCGGGCTTGAGCCACTTCGGGCCCCTCACCCGCCGCTCCTATTCCGCCCTTATCCTTCCGGCCCCTTCTAGCCTTCGGGGCCATGGCGAGGGCCGCCTGAGAGGCCAACGAGGCGCTACGGGCGTACCGCTCCGTCACCTTGACCGACGAGTGGCCGAGCATGTCCTTGACCGCCTCGTACGACCACGGGGGCCCTCCCCAGGCACCGGTCAAGAGAAGGGTGGCGCACGTGTGCCGCAGGTCGTGCCATCGCACGGGGCGGGTGATGCCGGCCGCCGTCTTCCACGCCTTCCACTGTTCAGGTTCGACCACCCGCCCCTTCTGCCGGTACCACCCCGAGAGCGAGGGGAGGACGATCCTCGCGTCCTCCTCCTTCGCCGTGGCCGCGCGCTTAAAGGACGCGAGCGCCACCCCGAAGAGGGGCACGGTTCGGATCTTCCCGTTCTTCGTCGGCTCGTCGGGCTTGCCGTAGCGGACGACGACGTGCGGTGAGACCCCGTCAAGGTGCACGTCGGACCACAGGAGGGAACGCAGCTCGCCCGACCTGAACCCTCCCCCGATGGCCATGCCCACGGCGGGGTCCGTCGCATGCGTGAGGAGCGCCGTCGCTTCCGCCAACGTGAGGTAGGTGCTCGTCTCGCGCGTTGACCCCGACGACTTGATCCGGACGTCGGCACACGGGTTCGCGTCGAGCGTCCCATCGTCCACGCCGAAGGCGAACACCATGCGGAGCATATTCAGGACGTTCCGCCGCGTCTGCGTCGCGAGCGCCTTGCGCGTCTTCCGGTTGCGGAGGTTCGCCATGTGCTCGCGCACGTCGCCACGGGTGATCGCTCTCGCGGGCGCGTTGAACAGATCCCAACGGGCGATGTGGGCCGACCAGATGTTTCGATCCGAGTCGATGGCGCGGTAGCCCTCCTTCTCCCGTTGGTCGAGGGCGCGTTCTCCGAGCCTTTTGAGCGTCATACCGCCCTGCACCGCCCCAGCGTTCCGTAGCTCGGCCAGGATGCCGTCAAGGGCCGCCGAGGCCAGGTCGTACGACGCGAAGGGGCTGCCGTCGATGTCCTCGCGGCGCCCGGCGGCGAACGCGAAGAGAGCGCGGAACGTGCCCTCTGAGGTCTGGCGGATCGTTCCCGAGCCCTTGGGCCTGCGCTTCATGTGATTCCCCTACGTCGAAGCATCTGTTTCGCCTTCATCATGTCCAGCTCGTTCGGCGCCTGCAACGGCGCGGGGAAGGGCCTGGGCGGGCGCTTCGCTTTCGCCGGACGGGTTGGCGGCGTCGCGTCGTTCGCCGCCACGCCCTCTTCCAACGCGTCCGCGAGTTCCCTGAGAAGCGCCGCGATCCGTACCGGGTTCATGCCCTTCGTTGTGGCGGAGGGCGAATGGAGAGGCATGGGATCGGGAAGAGATGCCCGTGCTTTCCCGGTCACTTCCTCATCCCCCTCACCCACTGCTTGGCCGTTTCCTTGTCGATGCCGAAGAGACCAATGAGAACAACGCGCACAAAGTGCTCGGGTTTTCGCTCGCCGTCGGCGCGGCGTTTGTCGGGCTTCACCCCATCCGACGTGCCGATTCTCAGGTTGTAGATTTCGTCACCGACCCGAGTCTCCCACTCCGGCAGCGGAACTTTACCAAACACGGTTGCAGCGTCCACGAGCTGCAACGTTCTCGCGAGGCCGCGCACCAGACCTCGGATGTAAGCTTTGTCCGCCTCCGGCTCGGGCGAGAAGAGGGCTGCGAGTTCCTTTAGAAAAGCCGGCCGCTGCGCGCCGACGATCACTGTCGGCGCGACGTTTTCGAGGTACTTGTTCGCGATCCCGCTAAGAGTGTGGCCGTCAGTACCGGTGAGGAGGGGCGCAAAGCTCGGCTCCGTCGACGCGATCTTGAGCGCCGTGAGGACGCGGAGGAGATCGGGATTGCTATGGGCGCGCGCGGCCCAAGCGGCCTCGAAGAGAAGGCAATCGAGCCAAAGGTCCGTGCCAAACCTCTTGGCGCACAACGCGAGCGGCTCGGCGAAGTCCTGCTGCACGTGACCGAGTGCCTCAAGAATCGGCTTACTGGCCAGGAAACGCTTAAACTTCTCTTCCTCGAGATCGGCCCGCGCGGGATCGGTGGCGCGGAGTGTCTTGATCTGCTGCAGACGCAGCACGCCTTCGGCCTTCCAGGGGTCGCTATGGCGCAGGTCCCAGAAGCTGACGTCCCCCTCCTTCACTTCGTCCGCCCTTGCCGGCGGACGTGCTCGGCTTTGATCAGGGACCGGATGATGTGCGAGACCGTAACTTCTTCGTCTTCCGCGAGCTGACGCAGCTTGGCCAGCTCCTCCGACGAGAGCAGCACAGTCAGTTTCTCGTCCCTCGCCACCTTCGCCATTCGCATAATATACGGCAAAAAGCCGTACGCGTCAAGTTCGGGAACGAAGGGGCATCTCTTCCCGATCGCGAGCCCCCATCCCGTTCCCGGTCAGAACGAACGTCACGAGCACGGCGCAACGCCGGGCCGAAACGAGGACGGACGCCATGACGAAGAACGAGATCATCTGCCGGATCAACCACGCGTTGACGAGCAAGCGAGAGCGGCTGTGCACGTCGCGAGGCCTGACCGTGATCGAGGACTTGGGCGAGCACTACACGATCGACCTCGCTGCGGACGTGATCGCGGAGACGCACGTGGACGTCGTGGAGCTTGCACGCTGCCTCGGTCTACTCGGCGTCGGTGAGGAGGTGGGATCATGAAGAAGCACACGCGCATCGCCGGCTCGCCGAACGCCACGTGGAAGAAGCTCGCCGCGAGCATCGCGGAAGAGGCCCACGAGGAGAACTTTTCCTCGCGCCGCGGGACGGGGCTGATCGCCGCCGCGAACGACAAGACCGTCGGCTTCTACCTCTACGACAACAACCCGTACGCGAACGATCCGGAGCGTCGCGGACGCGAGCACGCCGACTTGATCGCGTATCTCGCTACTCGAAGGGCGCGACTCGCCGCCAGCGCGGCGTATGGCGAGAACGGATACACGGTCGCGCACATCTTCATCGTCGACGGCGCGGAGCACGTGGCCGAGAAGTTTGTCACGGCGATTCAGGACGCAGCCATGATGAGATTCCGAGACATCATGGAGGCCGAGAGCAACGCACTCGAGGCGCTCACGGCATTCATCGCGAAGCACGAGAGCAAGTCGTGAACCCTATCCTCGAGCGCTTCGCGGAACCTGTGGAAGCATGCTTCGCGTTGAAGGCTGCGACGCATCGGCTGAAGAAGGACGGCGTAAGCGCGTTCGCTGACTTTCATAGCGCCTTGCACAAGACCAACACGAGGCACTGGATCGAACGTCGCGCAGATGGCTCGTACGTCTTGTGGGGCGAGCGGGCGGAGTACAGCGCGTTCGCCGCGTGCGTGAACATGAGAACGCTCCCAATCGGAATGCGCGTTGAAGGCTGACACGACTCCCACCAGCCACCGCGCGCCACACCTCGCCCCTTGACCGGGAGCGGGGTTGTGGCGCTGTGACCGAGTGCATCGCGCTCGGCGTCTGAATTCCCGCGCCTGGAGATTGAACATGAACAGCACGATTCACGCAGTGATTTGCACACCGAACGCTCCCGACCTTATCGTCACGAAGCAGCAGATCAGCGACATCGTCAGAGCGGTTCTCGTCGGGGGGCGAGCTGTGGACGATGCCGTCGTCGACGCATTTCCCGACGCCCGCAGCGTGGCTCTCTCTTTGATTTGCGCCGATGTCTCCGACATCTTGGTCTTGAACACCAGGATTGAAGACACACTAGACGCGCTAGACGAGTTGCGGGCTATCGAGCAGCCAGAGGTCGATGCCCCTGGCACGTTCCCCGCCGAGCTGACCGCGAGGATCGAACTCCTCAAGAGTGAGATGACCGCAAGGCTCGAACTCCTCAAGAGTGAGCGTTCGCGCGCCTTTCCGCCACTCCGACTCATCGAGAACTAGCCACCCATGACTCTCCTGCACGGCACCCCCGAAGACCGCGCCTTCCGTCGCCTCGCCGCCAAGTGGTTTCGGCGTGACCGAAGCTACTCGCGCAGCCACTACGCTCGCCCGCCACCCCGCGGCCCAGCCAAGAAACTCCGACGCTGGATAGCTGTATCTAAAGTCCAAACAGGCATCCCCGCGCGGACCCTCCGACGCTGGTGTGCGACAGGCAAAGTACGCTCGATGAAGCATGGCAAAATCTGGTACGTCTACCTGCCAGAAATACAGCGGAGATTCCGGACGATCGTAGACGACTGAGACGGATAGCTACCGGCCATTCAGGCCAAAACTTCGCAGGGATATTATAGAGGGTCGATTCCCCGCCTCGGCGGTTGAACCCCCCTTCGACGCCGCATGTTGCGATGTCTTTTTATTTCACTGTAGTGCTGGCGATCGGGGCCGATCGCCTGGAGATGACCATGTCAAAAGCGAAGATGAACAACTTGGGTGTGCGACTGGACGATGCGGAGTACGCGCGGCTGCTCGAGCTGGCGAAGCACTTCGGGCTGCGCCCGACGGAGGTCGTGCGAATGGTCCTTAAGAGTGAGTCCGATGCAATCCTGAGCATGAAGGCTGCGGCACGATGAGCATCTAGTAACGACAGAACCCGTAGCGCGTCCACCCCGTCCGCGCTTCGGATATCCCCTGACGGGCTGGTATCCACATGTCTCTCCATTGCCACTTTTGCCACAAGCCCGTCGCGGTATTCGGCGGTCACCTCGAATTTTACTCTGCGATCGACGGGCGTCTCTATTACCCATGCGGGGTCGGCGCCCTTGCGATCTTCACACACACGGACTGCGGGCCCGATACTGGGTACGCGATCGACCTCTCTCGGTTGAAGAACGTAGATAAGAAGCCCCACGGATGGATATCCCAGATCTCCGAGAAGGGGTGGTCGTCGCCCGAATACATCCGCGCAATCCGCCGCGCCTCACGACTCACGTAATTAGGAATCACCATGGACAGCTTCGCAACGCTCTTTCCGTCGCTATGTATCTTTCCGCTCCACAAGATCGTCAACGGGCGATGCGGCTGCGACAAGGATACGTGCGACGACATCGGAAAGCATCCGGCCGTTCGGTGGTCGGAGCTGGGAGTCGCGGAGAAGCTCCGAGGCGAGGGGGGTCATGGTATCGCGACGGGCGAGAGGTCGGGAATCTTCGTCGTCGACATCGATTCGCCCGACGCGAACGACCGATTCAACGCGCTCGGGGAGTGCCCCGCGACGCTTACGGTCTCGACCCCGCGAGGCCACCACGTCTACTTCAAGTGGCCGGGGTTCCCGGTTCGCGGAAGTGCGAGCAAGCTCGCGAAGGGCGTCGATGTTCGCGGTGACGGCGGATACGTCGTGGCTCCCGGGTCGCCGCATCGGAGCGGAGGCAGGTACGAGGTCTGCGACGACGTGCCGGTTGCGGAAGCGCCCAGGTGGCTTCTGGCGTGGGAGGGGCTCCGGAAGCCCACGCGTCCGAAGAGCGTAGAGACTCTCGCTCCTGTTCCTATCAGTGAGATCGACACGGCCTACGGGCGCTGGCGTCTTGCGACCGTCGTGCGCTACCTCCAAGAGTGCGAGATCTCGATCTCCGGTAGCGGAGGTCGGACGACCATGTTCGCCATCTGCTGCGCGCTCGTGCGGCGGCAGCGGCTTCCTATCCCTCTCGCGATCGACGCGCTCGACATGGCCTACAACCCTCGACTCGTCGCAGCCGGGACGGAGCCGTGGACGCTGGAGGAGATCGAGGAGCGCCTGGAGAGCGCACGCGAGTCGGGCACTACACCCGAGGGCTGGGTCATGGACGAGACACTCTGGAACGAACTGCACGCACCTCGAAAGACCGGATCATGACAAGCGCACGCGAGCTACTGCACGAGACCCTAGCGGCAACGGAAACGCGCGTCGTCATCCAAGTCGGACCCGACCTAGATCGCGTCGTCAACGAGGCGGTCTCCGCCCTGGCGCGCGATCCGGACATCTACAAGCGCGCGGGCGAGCTCGTGCGGATCGTGAGGGTCGACGCCGCCGCGGAAGGCGAAGGTTTTAACGAAGGCACGCCGCAGATCCGCGGGCTGCCGGCCGCGACGCTCAAGACGAGACTCACCCGCACGGCGCGATGGGTGACGACATCGAGCACGGGCAAGCCGATCGAGACGATGCCCTCCGATGACGTCGTAGCGGCGGTCTCGCAGATGGGCGACTGGCCTCGCGTCCGTCGCCTCGTCGGTATCGTTGAGACCCCTGCGCTCCGACCCGACGGCAGCGTCATGCAGGAGCCGGGCTACGATCCCGCGACGGGGTTCTACTTCGACCCGCGCTCGGCGAAGTTCCCCCGCGTGCCCGAACAACCCACGCGCGAGGAGGCGTACGCCGCGCTCTGCTCTCTCTACGAAGCCTTCTCTGACTTCCCCTTCGCGAGCCCGGCAGCGGCGATGGTTCCTATCGCAGCCGTGCTCACGCTCCTTGCACGCCCGGCCATCGCCGGGAACACGCCCGCCATCTGCTTCGAGGCAGCGGCGCGCGGCTCGGGGAAGACACTCCTCGCAGACGTGGCGAGCATCATCGCGACCGGACGCATGGCCTCGAAGGTCACGTTCCCCGGCTCTGACGACGAGCTCGAGAAGATGCTCGGCGGGTACGCCCGGCGAGGGGCGGTGGCGTTCTGCTTTGACAACGTCGCCGCGAACCTCTCCTTCGGGGGCGCGCCGCTCGACAAGGTGCTGACCTCGGGTGGCGTCGTGGACCTTCGCATCCTCGGGAAGACGCAGGTCCCGAGCTTCGATTGGAGGGCGCTCGTCCTCGCCACGGGGAACAACCTCTCGTTCCGAGGCGACACGACGCGGCGCGTGCTCGTCGCTAGGCTCGAGAGTCCCCTCGAGAATCCCGAGGACCGGAGCGACTTCTCGCACCACCCGCTTCCTGAGTGGGTGCTAGCGAACCGGGAACGCCTTGCCGTAGCTGGCCTCACGTTGCTGCGGGCCTACGTAGTCGCGGGGCGCCCGCCTGTAGACGTGAAGCTCTGGGGCTCGTTCGAGGGGTGGTCGGCGCTCATCCCCCGAGCGATCGTATGGGCTTCAGGCGACGGGGCTTCGGATCCTCAGATCACAAGGCCCACGCTCGACGCCAGCGGCGAGCCGGAAAAGACGCTCCTCGACCGCTTGCTGGCGGCGATGCCGGACGGCGAGTGGAAGGTGAAAGAGCTTCTCGATGGGCAACAGAACCCGGACCTCGTCAGCGTGCTCGAAGAGATCGCACCTGCGGCTGAGCGAGGCGACAGGGCGAAGAAGCTCGGTCACGCGCTGAAGGCGTTCAAGGGGCGCGTCGTGGGCGGTCGACGGCTGGCCCAAGGCCAAGACAAGAAGGCGAAGGTGGTGACTTGGCAGGTCGAACGGGTGTGAGCACGCCGCGTCAATAATTAACGCAGTGTGTTAATTAGATAATCCTGGCGGGTATGGCGGGTATTGGCGGGTATGTGGAGGGTCGCTGAGTCCCAAAGAAGGAATTTTATTTCTTATCTATATCTCCTCGCCTGGGGCGGAGTGAGTCCTCCAGATACCCGCCAATACCCGCCATACCCGCCGTGGCCTGCGCTCCTCGCGACACCCCTCGCCTGCTCAACCCGCCGCTGGGGTGTCATTGCCTGCGCAACCCGCTCTCCGCAGGCGAAGAGAGCGCCCACGAACTTCGTAGGTGCTACTGCGGATGGTTACCAGGTTGGAGCCTCCGACTGGGTGTCATTGCCGGCAAAAACAATGCCATGCCCGGAATGGGGCCTCAAGACCCCGGGGTTTCCAGCCACCGGGGTGTCCAGCCCCCGCGCTCGAGCTGGCACATATCTTGATTCTTACATTTCCCCACCCCGTCCATGCAAGATCCAGTCCAGGCCGCTCGAGCTCCGCTGGCACGAAGTCGCAAGTACCCGTAAGGTCCTGCGTCATTCGCGCTCGAGAATCGACTGTTAGAGCATACGAACGATGCACTAACAGTCGGCGCCGTCCGTCTATCTGGTATGGCGAAACAAGCTCGATCGGGTGTGCCCACGCTGGCCGTTGCCTACATCAGGCGCAGCACCTCGAAGCAGGACTTGAGCCCCGCGGCGCAGGCCGCGGCAATGACGCAATGGGCCACGGACCACGGCGTTACGCTCCTCGCAACATTCATTGATACGGTGTCGGGCTCGACGCCGACGGAGATCCGCCCCGGCTGGAACGCTGCCATCGACGCACTGCGGCATGCGGGCGCGGGCATCTTCCTCGTGGC
>JAYTHX010000085.1:0-18064 GCA_043732195.1 Polyangiaceae bacterium | reverse complement strand
TCGGCATGACCGTGCTCGTCAGTGTCGTCCGCCAAGCGATCACCGAAGGCACACTCAAGGCACGCGTGGTCGCCTGCGCGAGCACGGGCGACACCTCGGCCGCGCTAGCCGCCTATGGTGCAGCGGCGGGCTTGCCGGTGGTCGTTCTCCTGCCGCGCGGCCTCGTGTCGACCGCGCAGCTCGTTCAACCGTTGGCCCACGGTGCCAAGGTGTTGGCGCTCGAGACGGACTTCGACGGCTGCATGGCGGTGGTGCGTGAGCTCGCGCACCGCGGCCTCGTCTACCTCGCGAACTCGATGAACCCGCTGCGCATCGAGGGCCAGAAGACGGTGGCGCTCGAGATCACCCAGCAGCTCGGGTGGAACGTGCCCGACTGGGTGGTTATCCCGAGCGGCAACCTGGGCAACGCCGCGGCGCTCTTCGCGGGCTTCCGCATGGCGAAGGAGCTCGGCCTGATCGATCGCCTGCCGCGCCTCTGCATCGCGCAGGCGGCAAAGGCGAACCCCATGTATCGTGCATTCATCGCGCAGGCCGAGCACGTCGCGCCGGTCGTGGCCGAGGCAACGCAGGCGAGCGCCATCCGCATCGGCAACCCGGTGAGCGCGCCGCGCGCGATGGCCGCGCTCCGCGGACTGAACGGCGTGGTCGAGGAGGCCACCGAGACCGAGCTCGCCGACGCGTGCGCCCACGCCGACCGCACCGGCCTCTATGCGTGCCCGCACACCGGCGTGGCCATCGCCTGCGCGAAGAAGCTCCGCGACCGCGGCGTGATCGGCGAGCGCGAGCGCGTGGTGGTGATCTCGACGGCGAGCGCGCTGAAGTTCACCGAATTCAAGCTCGGCTACCACGAGTCGAAGCTCCCCGACGTCGCCTCTCCGCTCGCGAACACGCCGGTGTCCCTGCCCCCCGACGTCGACGTGGTCGCGAGGCACCTCGGCTGACGCCGCATCCTTTCCCGCACCCCGTTCGTTGATGGAGGGAGCGGGACGGCGTGCCCCGCCGGGGAGACCGTCGGTCCGATCGACCAGCAGACGACGTGAAGGCCAGCTTGCACGGGGTGAAGGAGGCGATCGCCCTACCCTTGCCGCGCGGGAGCCGCGTGATCCTGGGCTCGAGCCGCGAAGCGGTGAACGGGTCGCCGGTGGTGGGTCAGTCGCCGTCGGCGGCGTCGGCGGCGTCGGCGGCGTCGGCCGGGCCGTCGCTCGGGGCGTCGCCGCCGGAGTCGGTGGTCGCCGAGTCGGGCTGGGAGGTATCGATCGAGGCGTCGACCGAGCTGTCCGACGTCGCGGCGTCCTTGCCGTCCGCCGGGATTTTCGTGCGGTCGAAGTCGACGATGAGCTCACAGCCCAGCGCGAGCACACTCGAGACAACGACGAGAAGGAGCCGATTGCGAACCTTACGAAGCTTCATGTCGTCCTCTCAGAACCGAAGGAGGGCGCTGGCGCCGCCGCCGCTGGGCGTGACGTAGGGCGTGGGGGTGATGGTGACCTTCGGTGCCTTCTTCGCAGCCAGGACAGGCCTGGCGTTCTTTGCGGCAGCTGCCGGCGGCGCGTCGTTGCCGGAGAGGAAGAGGACCGCGCTCGTGACACCGAACGTGATCGCGATGCCGAACATCATGTCGGCGACGAGGGCGTTGTTCTCGCCGTCGTCGGCGCGCTTGGTGGTCGGGCCGTCCTTGAAGTCGCTCGATTGGCCGAGCGCCTTGATGCCGAAGCCGGTGCCGACGCCCGCGGCGACGATGGCGACCGCGCCGGTCACGTACGCAGGGACCTTGCTGCGCGGCTCGGGCGGCGGCGGCGGCGGCGCCGGGGCCGGCACCGAGACCTCGGCGACGGGGGGCGGCGGCGGCGGCGCCGGCTCGTTCTTGACGAGGTCGAGGCGCACATCCTGCTTGCCGCCGTAGGTGACGTCGATCTCCTTGTCCGCGGGCGCGTAGCCCTCGGCGACGATCTTCAGCGTGTGGTGACCGGGCGCGAGATCGAGATCCGTGGGCGTGGGGCTCGGGTGCGCCGCGGGCGACGTGCTCGCCGCCGCGTCGACCGTGATCTGCGCGCCGGGCGGCGTGGTCTCGACGTGGACCTTGCCGGGCATCGCCTTGATCGCCTCGACGCGCTTCTTCGTCCCGTCGCCCTGCGTCTTCATCGACGCGGGGACGTTCGCGAGGAAGCGCTCGTACGCGATGACCGCCTCGGGGAAGTGACCGAGGTTGTCGTGGCTCTGGCCGATGAAGCGATCGGCCTCGGGCGAGGCCTTCGCGGTGCTCGAGGCCTCGAAGTCGGCGAGCGCGCCGGCGAAGTCGTTAGCCTTGAACTTCTTCTCGCCGGACGCGAGCAGCGCCTTCGGATCGGCAGGCTTCGCCGGCGCGGCCGGCGCGGCGGGCTTCGCGCCGGGGACGGGCGGCGTGGGCGCGCCGGGCTTGGGCGGGGTTGGCGTGTTCGGCACGCCGGTCGGGGCCATCTGGGCAGAGGCGGGGGCGCCGCTCGACGCGACCGCGAGGCCGACAGCGGCCGCGAGCAGGGTGGCGACGACTCTCGATTTCCCGAGGATCTTCATGGGCCCGGAACGTACATCAAACACGCCGCGAAGGGACCAGCTTTCCAGTGACATCGCGGTGGCCAGGTGGCGACGGGGCACGCGAAGTTGTCGCGGTTCGCACGGCCGAGGATGTGCGCGCCTGTCGCTCGACGTGCGCTCGCTCCTCTTCTATATGGGGCGCTGTCGATGATCTCGGTGCTCCTCCCGTATCGCGACGTCGCGGCGACGCTGCCCGACGCGCTGGCAAGCACGCTGGCGGACCTCGGCCCCGACGACGAGCTCGTCGCCATCGACGACGGGTCGAGCGACCGCTCGGCGGCCATCACCGCCGCCGTGGCGACCCATGATACGCGGGTCGTGCGCATCACCAGCGGCTCCGCGGAGCGCGCGGCCGGCGTCGGAGGCTCGCTCGCGCAGGGCCTCGCGATCGCCCGCGGCTCGCTGATCGCCCGCATGGACGGCGATGACCTCACGCTTCCCGGCCGCTTCGCCGCGCAGCGCGCGCTGCTCGAGAGCGATGCCACGCTCGGCGCGGTCGGCGTGTGGGTCGAGGGCTTCCCTGCTCCGGGGCCTGGCATGCTCCGCTACCTCGCCTGGCAGGCTTCGCTCGTGACGCCCGCGGATCACGCCCGCGCGGTCTTCTGCGAGGCGCCGCTCTGTCACCCCTCGACGATGATCCGCCGCGCCGCGCTCGACGCCGTGGGCGGCTGGCGCGAGAACGAGTGGTCCCAGGACTACGATCTCTGGCTCCGTCTCGACAGCGCTGGCTACCGCTTCGCGAAGGTGCCGCGGATCCTGTTCCGCTGGCGCATCCAGCACAGCAGCAAGACCTGGTCGGATCCGCGGAACGCGCTCACGCGCCTCCTCGCGCTGCGCGCGCTGCATCTGGCGCGGCGTCTCCACGCGCTGGGGCGTCCGTTCCACGTGTGGGGCGCCGGAAAGACGGGGCGTCGCCTCGCACGGGCGCTGGAAGCGCACGAGCAGCGCGCGCGCGGGTTCATCGACATCGACCCCGCGAAGATCGGGCACACGGCGCGGGGCGTCGCGATCGTGGGACCGGCCGAGGGGATCGCGCTCGCGGCATCGGGCGAGCACCTCCTGCTGGTCGCGGTCGGCGAGCCCGGCGCGCGCGACGTGGTGCGCGCCCGGCTCGATGCTGCCGGGCTCGTCGAGGGCCGGGATTACGTCTGCGCGGCGTGAGGCTCGTCGGGGTCGGGCTCGACCAGCTCGACGAGGACGCCGCCCGTGGCCCTGGGATGGAGGAACGCGACCTTGTGACCGCGCGCGCCCTTGCGCGGCGTCTCGTCGATGAGCGCGACGCCCAGCGCCTTCAACGTGGCGAGCGCCTGCTCGATGCCCTCGACCTCGAGGGCGATGTGATGGAGCCCGGGGCCGCGCTTCTCGAGGAACTTCTCGAGCCCGTCGTTGCCGCGCGGCGAGATGAGCTCGATGCTCGTCTCGCCGATCGGAAGGAGCACGGCCTCGGTCTTCTGCGAGGCGACGAGCTCCCGCACCTGGGGCTCGAGGCCGAGGACTTGCTTGTACTTTGCAATCGACTCGTCGACGTCCTTCACGCAGACGGCGATGTGGTCGATCTTCTTGATGCGGATCATGAGGCTTGGAGCGTAGCCCCGATGCTATCGCCGAGCGATGCGAAGTGCGGGGCCTCGACCAGCCACCGTTGCCGTCCGATGCTGATACCCGCGCGGCTGCTGGCGACGGGCGCGGCCTGCTCCCTCACGACGTCGCTCGACGGCTACGCCGGTGCCGTTCAGCGCCTACTGCGACATGACGACCGACGACGGCGGCTGGATGCTGATCGGCGTCGCCCAGCTCGCGGCGGAGACGAACGTTGCGGCCACGGTCGTGCGGAGCAAGGGCGACCACGACGGCGCGGTGCTCAAGGTCTACGTCAACTCCCAGGGCTGCGCGAGCAACACCCCGCCAACGCGGCATCGCATCTTCTTCGCCGATGGCGTGCCCTGGCAGCGGATCCGCCGCCGCTTCGTGGTAGGGTCGCTGGCGTCATGAAGCGTATCTTCCTCGCCGTTTGCCATTTCGCCCTCGGGCTCGGGCTGCTCCTCACGTCGACGGGCTGCTCCTCGACGCTCGCGCAGCCGTTCGCGGGGATGAAGTCCCAGCCGGTCACGATCTACCGCCTGCAGAACTACGAGCCGCCCGGCGCCGCCGCTCCGGGCGCCGCCGCGCTCCCCGCGGGACTCCCGCCGCAGATCCAGCAGTGGCTCTCGGCCGGCGCGCAGCTGCTGCCGCCCGGCCTGCTGCCGCCCGGCCTGCTCCCTGGCGGAACGCCGCTCCCCAGCGCGACGGACGCGCCGCGCTTCCACAACTTCCGGATCCTCGGCTCGATGGCCGTGACCGACAAGACGCAGCACGACGACGTGATCGATCTCTTCGGCAAGGAGTCGAACTTCGAGGCGCCGCGCCAGGGCTGCATGTATGCCGAGTTCGGCTTCCAGATCGGCTACGGCAGCGCGCCCGGCACCACGCCCGCCGGCGGTCAGCCGCCCGCCGACGTCCTCGTGTCGCTCTCGTGCGACCAGGTCCAGATGTTCAACTACGCGTGGCCCCACGGCGCGAAGAACGGCCTGACCAGCGACTCGGCGAAGAAGATCGTCGCGATGGTGCAGAAGGCGTTCGGCGGCTGAGACTCCCGCGACCGACGCGATGAGCAGCGGTTTCGAGTCGTATCTGCCGAACCCGGCGCTCGCCTGGATCTACCAGCGCTTCTTCCAGCACATCGAGGTCGACGAGGCGTGGGCGGGGCGCGTGCGCGACGCGGATGCGCGCGGCACCGTCGTCTACGTCCTCCGTAATCTCTCGTTCGTCGACTTCCTCGCGCTCGACTACCTGACGAAGACGCTCCGCTTGCCGCAGGTGCGGTTCGCGAACGACCTCGGCCTGTGGGTGCTCGAGCCGATGGGGCGCGGCTGGCTCTCGGCGCTCCGCCCGCGCCGCGAGATCGACGACGTGCAGCGGCTCCGCCACGCGATCGACGGAGGACACTCCGCCGCGCTCTTCCTCAAGCGCCCGCCGACGCTCCTCGACCCGGCGCCGGTGGCGCGGCAGCGCGGCGGGGTCGCGCGCGCGCTGCCGACCCGCGGCAAGACCGAGGGCGACGCGTTCCTCCGCGCGGTGCTCGAGGCGCAGCGGGGGCGGACCTCGCCGATCCTGCTGGTGCCGCAGGTCTTCGTTTGGACGCGCAGCCCGGACGAGCAGAAGCACAACGCCGTCGACGCGCTCTTCGGACCGCGCGAGTGGCCGGGGAAGATCCGCACCGTCGTGCAGTTCCTCGCGAACTGGCGGCATGTCACGCTGCGCGCTGGCGACCCCGTCGACGTGCAGGCCTTCATCGCGCAGGAGACGCAAGCCGCGGACGGCGGCGTGGCCCCGCCGGACGACGTGCTCGTCCGCCGCCTCACCTACGCGCTCTTGCGCCGCCTCGAGCGCGAGCGGCGCGGCGTCCTCGGGCCCGCAAAGAAGCCGCACGACCGCCTCCGCGACCAGGTGCTGCGCAGCCCCCGCCTCCAGAAGGTGATCCGCGACATGGCCGGCGAGGGCGCTGCCGAGCAGCGCGTGCTCGGCTACCGCGCGCTCTCGATGCTGCGCGAGCTGGAGGCCGAGGTCGACCCCAACGCCATCCGCGCGCTCGACGCCGTGGTCGACCAGACCATCGCGCGCATGTACTCGGGCTTCGAGATCGACGAGCCAGGCATCGCGCGCCTCCGCGAGGCGGCCAAGGACGGCACGCTGATCCTGCTGCCCAGCCACAAATCGCATGTGGACTACATCATCATCACCCGCATCTGCCATCGCGCGGGGCTGCCGATCCCGCTCGTTGCCGCGGGGGACAACCTCGCGTTCTTCCCGCTCGGGCCCATTCTGCGGCGTGCGGGGGCCTTCTTCATCCGTCGCAGCTTCAAGGGCGACCGTCTCTACGGCGCGGTGGTCGACGCGTACATGCGTCGGCTCCTCAAGGACGGCTGGCCGCTCGAGTTCTTCCTCGAGGGCGGGCGCTCGCGTACCGGCAAGCTCTTGCCGCCCAAGCTGGGCCTGCTCTCGATCGTGGTGGATGCACTGCTCGGCGAGCGGTCGAACGGCGAGGGCTCGGCGCGCAAGGTGTACTTCTGCCCGATCTCGATCGGGTACGAGCGCCTCGTCGAGGAGCAGTCGTACGTCCACGAGCTGTCGGGCGGCGAGAAGCAGAAGGAGGACGTGGGCGGCCTGCTCCGCGCCGCCGAGAGCGCGCTCGGGCGCTACGGTCGGCTCAACGTGCAGTTCGGCGAGCTGCTCACGATCGACGGCGTGCTCGGCGAGCTCGGCGCACCCCCGGCCATCCAGGGCGTCGCCGCCGCGCCGCTCTCCCCTCCCCGCCGCCGCGCGCTCGTGACGCGCCTCGCGTACCGGGCGATGAACGAGATCAACCGCGTGACCGCCGTGACGCCCAGCGCGCTGGTCGCGACCGCGCTGCTCACGCACGGCAAGCGCGGCCTGCCTCATGCCGACCTCGTGCAGGCGTGCGAGCGGCTCGGGCGCATGCTGAGCGGCTTCGGCGCGCGCTTCACGCCCTCGCTCGCGGACGGCAACGCGCTGCGGCTCTCGGCCATCCGCGAGGCCTGCGAGCTCCTGCTCCGGGCCGGCCACATCGAGGTCCATCGGCCCGGTAGCCCCATCAACGACAGGGGCGCGCGCCCCGGCAACGACGCGATCTACGTCGTGCCCGACACCGCGCGGCTGTCGCTCGACATCGCGAAGAACCTCGTCGTCCACTTCTTCGTCTCGCGCGCCATGATCGCGACCCCGCTCTCCGCAGCGGCGCGTGGGGGCGAGACGACCATCTCCGCCGCGCTGCTCACCGAGCGCGTGCAGGCGCTCTCGCGCCTCTTCAAGTACGAGTTCCAGTTCCGCGCCGACGCGACGTTCGAGACCATCCTCACCGAGACGCTGAGCGCGATGGGCGCGGACGGCGAGATCGTCCTCGGCGACGGCACCGTCGGCCTCGCGGCGGACGGCGAAGGCCAGGCGCGCGCGATCCTGCACGCACACATGGTGCGGAACTTCGTGGAAGGCTACCGCGTGGGGGCGCGCGGGCTCGCCGCGCTGCTGAAGGGGCCACTCGCGCCGAAGGATCTCGTGAAGCGGGCGATCACCGCGGGCGAGCGCATGTTCCTCGCGGGTGAGCTGGAGTGCCGCGAGGCGGTGAGCCGCCCGGTGATCGAGAACGCGTTCCTCGCGTTCGTCGACCAGGGCTACCTCGGCCGACACGAGGGCAAGTACGTGCTGCCCGAGAGCTACGCGACGCCCGGCGCCGTGGGCACCATCGAAGCGCGCATCGCGGCGTACCTGTAGTCGGTCCGCCCCCTGTCGACAGGATGAATACGCTCATGGAACTTTTCCCGGGAACATGGGACGCGTGCGGTTGCCGCGCCTCGCCTTGAAGCTGCGGATGCCCGCGCTCCTCGAGATGCAGCCCGAGCAGCTGCTCGAGGCCGCGCTGCTCACGAAGCTCACCATCTGCCTCGCCGAGGTCCAGAGCTGATGAACACCATGGCACGCACGCTCGTGGCGTATGTGAGCGCGGACCACGGCAAGCGCCTGATGGGCGACAAGCCGCTCGTGTTCCACTGCAATTACTACATGGGCTTCGAGCTACTCGGCGACGCCATCATGCCCTTCGATCTGGTGGCCGACCAGATGCCGAAGCTCGTGGGGCGCGACGACCGGACCTACCGCCTCGGGTTCAAGCCCGTGCTCGAGGACGACCAACTCGCCTCAGGTCGTCGTGACCGTCCGCGACGTGACCGCCGAGCTCGCGCAGCAGCGCGCCGATCGGATCAACGGCGAGATTCCGGGTGATCGTCGGCATCTTGCTCCGGAGCTTCTGCGCGACGCTGGTCCACGTCCTCCGGAACGCCATCGATCACGGTCTGCAGGGCGCCGACGAGCGGAGGGCGGCCGGCAAGCCCGCGACGGGGCGTCTCCTCCTGGGCGCGCGCATGGCCGCGAGCTCGTTCGTGATGAGCGTGGAAGACGACGGCCGGGGCATCGACTGGGCGCGTGTGGCCCCTGTTCTCCGACGGCGTGAGCACCTGCGACGACGTCACCACGCTCTCGGGCCGCGGCGTGGGCCTGGGGGCCACGCGCGCGCGCTGCGCCGAGCTCGGCGGCACGCTCTCGGTGCGTAGCGAGCGAGGCCGCGGGACGCGCTTCGAGTTCGCCTTTCCGAGCTAGATCTTCATCCGCACGCGCACCGCGAGCACGGGCTCGGCGTCACGCGCCACGCGGCTCACGCTCGCATCGATGATGAAGCCAGGGATCACTCGATCCTTGCCCGTACCCTGCGGGGGCAGCGTCCCCGTGAGCTGCGCGAACGAGCCCGACTCGGGCTTGCGGGCATCGACCCGCGCGCCCGCGAACGGGCAGCCATCGGAGAAGACGAACGGGACCTGGCCCTCTTCGCCGAGCTGATGGCCTTCCACGCCGCCGGACGCCCGCTTCGCGAGCACCACGATCGCCTTGTCCTCGCGGAACGCCCACACCACGACGCCGCTCGCGGCGCGCGTGACCTCGGTCAGCGTGACCTGCGACCGTCCCATCGCCTCGATCGTGCCGTGGACCGGGCTGAAACGAACGCTCGTGCGCTCGAGCGTGGCGACGCCGTCCTTCTCCACGAGTCGATCGAGATCGAGCGTTTCGTCCTGCCCCGTCGAGCCCGATCCGTACGTCGTGGACCAGCGGTAGCTGAACGTCTTCTGGCTGATGCAGTAGCCGCGGCCGCTCGCGGCGGTGAGATCGTGCCATTGCGTGCCGCGGTGGCCGTCCTTCGACTTCAGGGAGAGGCCCGTGATGGAGGCCGCCGGCTCCGTGGCCTTCAGCGCCTTCGGCCCCGGGAGCGCGGCGATCGTGGAGAGCGGCGCCGTCGTGCCGCCGCTCGCGAGCGACGCGCCGAGCAGCGTGGCGAGACCGAGCGACGCGGCGAGCAGCGGGCGGATACGCATCACAGGGACTCCAGGTAGGTGGTGAGGTCGCCGAGCTCGCCCGGTGCCAGCTGCTTCGTGTGGCCCATCTTGCCGTCGCTCTTCGTGAGCAGCGTCGGGAGGTCCTTGTAGCGGCCGTCGTGGAAATAGGGCGCCGAGCCGGAGACGAAGCGCAGCGAGGGCGTATCGAACTTCGTCCGCTGATCACCGACCACCCGGCTCTTCACGTCGTGGTTCACGCCGTCGGGCAGATCACCGTCCGTGCCGTGACACGACGAGCACTCCGCGCCCGCCGAGCGGAAAATGGCCTGACCCCGCAGCACGGCCGCGGGGTCCTTCGCCTTCCGCGCGGGCGGCGGCCGCAGCGCGCCGACGTACGCCATGAGCGCATCTTTGTCGTCGCCGGTGATGCCTTTGCCGCCGAGGCGCTTGAAGGTTTGCACGAGATGCGTCGAGAGGTCGACCGCGTCGCCGTTCCAGCCGTAAGGGGCCGCGCCGGAGAGGCGCCCGGCGAGGAGCGGCGTCTGCCGCGGGCCGTTCGGCGAGGACCACACGAGCGCGTCGTCGCGCCCGTCGGGATGGCAGCTCGCGCATGCGCGACCGTCACCGGAGACGCGCGCGTCGTTCGTCGCGTGGAAGAGCGCGCGGCCCTTCTCGATCTTCGCCGAGGCGCGCGCATCCCGCGGGAGCGTGACGCTCGAGAGCGCGAAGGGCCGGGTGGCGCTGCCGTCGCTGTCGTCGGAGATCGCGATCGACGTCAGCGCGTGCGCGAACTGCGACCACACGACGGCGCGCGCGTGCGCCTCGTCGAGCGCGATGCCGACCGGCCCCGAAGGCACCGACCAGCGACCGAGCGCGACCTCGTGGGGATTCACCGCCTGCGCGTCGAAGAGGGTGACGGCATCGTCGCCGAGGCAGGTCACGTAGAGCCCGGCCTTTCCGACCGTCGCCGCGCGCGGCAAGGCGCAGCGGCTGGGCAGGTTCTCGAGCCCCGCGGAGATACGCATCGAGTCGGGGATGATCCTCGCGGCGTCCTCGTCGATGACGGGCACGTGGAAGACCTCGGACTCGCGGCCGGCGCTGCCGCCGCCGTAGCCGTTCGAGCTCTCGGTCGGATCGCCGGTGAACGCGAGGACGTGCGGCGCGAAGATGCGGCCGCTCTCGGTGCGCGCGAGCGCGAAGCCCTGGCACGCGACGCGCGCCTGGTCGCCGACCGACATGCGGCCGAACGTCTGCTCGAGGCCGTCGACCCCGAGGGTGGTCCTCGCCTTCTTCTCGAGGTCCTGCTCCTTGCTCTTGCCCTTGGACGTGACGCTGAACGGCGTGGTGCCGTCGAGCGCGATGACATCGATGGTGCTGCCCACGACATGCGAGACGAACGCGCGCTTGCCGTCCTTGGAGACGACGACGCCGCGCGGCTCCCGCGCGACCGCGTGCTCGGCGCGGACGTCGAGCGACTGCCCGTCGAGCACGGTGACCGCCTTGCCCCAGCCGCTGGTGACCACGAGGGTGGCATCGTCACCGGAGAGCGCGAGGCCCACGGGGTCGACCGCCACCTCGACGCGCTTCTCGATGGTGAGCTTCGACGCCTCCGAGCCGCCGCCGCCGAGCTGGACGATCTGCGCCGTATCGCGGAGCGTCGCGAGGAGGTGGCCGTCGCGCCTCATGACCAGCTGGCTCGGCGCGCCTCCCAGCCGGACGTGCGAGAGCTCGCGCCCGTCGTCGACGTCGATCACGCGGATCATCGCGTCGTCCTCGTCGGCGACGTACGCGACGACGCGGCCGTCGAGCTCGGCGAGCAGCACCGCGGAGCCGTCGCGCGCCGCCGCGAACGGCCTCACGACCGGCGCGGGCCCCTGCTTGGCGCCGGCGACGACGTTCGCGACGCGAGCCCCCGCCGGTGCGGTGCGCGCATCGGGCGATTGATGGGCGCAGGCGGCAGTGACCGCAGCGCAGGAAACGACGGCGAGGAGCGAGCGCGACCGGTGGAGCATCGTCCGGGAAACGCTCGGCAGCCCGCCGGCGATTCCAGGCCGTACGCAGACCGCTAGGCGGCGCCGCTGCTGCTTCTCGCTGGGCGGGCGAGGACCTCGAGCTCGTCGACCAGGCTCGCCGCCATGGCGCGCGCCATGCGGGTCGAGTGCGTCGACGGCGTCGCGTGATCGAGCGATCCCGCGACCGAGCGCGTCTCCTCGAGGAGCTCCTCGATCCGGCGCGCCAGCTCGAGCGCCTGCGTCAAACAGTCCTGGAGGGGTAAGTCATCACGACGCGAGTACCGGAGCTGCGGTCCGCCGAGTTCTCTCGAGTCCCCCACTGTCATGTCGATTCCTCCCCCGAGGCGCGCGTTCACGAAGCTCCCTGTCTCCCCGGAATCGTCCTTGGCGCAACCTACGCCGGATGGAAATTCGGCGGTCGGGCGTTTTGAGGTACAACGGGGCCGTGCGACGCGCTCTCGCATTCCTCGCGCTCGGCGCGCTCTTCACGAGCGGCTGCGCGCGCGCGCCCTCTTCTCTGGCGCCGAACTTCACCGGTTCGATCGGTCTGCCGCACCGCGGCGTGCTCACGAACGGAGCCGAGCTGCCGGCCGAGGGTACGGGTTACCGCACCCTCCTCCAGAACGAGCGGCACTTCGGGACCCCGCGCTTCGTCGCCGCCCTCGCACGCGCCGCCGCGAAGGTGAACCGCGAGCGACCCGGGAGCGTGCTCACCGTCGGCGATCTGTCGGCGCGCCATGGCGGGCACATCTCGTCGCACTCGTCGCACCGCTCCGGTCGCGACGCCGATCTCCTGCTCTACCTGACCACGCTCGAGGGCGCGCCCATCACGTCGACGTCGTTCGTCTCCGTCGGTGCCGACGGGCTCGCGTGGGACGAGCCGCGTCAGCGCTTCCTCCGGCTCGACGTCGAGCGCCAGTGGATGCTCGTGAAGGCGCTCGTCGAGGACCCGGAGGCGCGCGTGCAGTGGCTCTTCGTGAGCCGTCCCGTCGAGGCCATCCTCCTCGAGTGGGCGCGCGCGCGCGGGGAGTCGGGCGAGACCGTCGTGCGCGCGATGGACACCATGCTCCAGCCAGGACCGCCCGCGCAGTCGCACGACGATCACGTGCACGTGCGCATCGCCTGCACGGCCGCGGAGGTGGCGTCGGGCTGCGAGCCGACGGGGCCCGTCCGCCCGTGGATCACCGCGGCCGACGCCGCCACGGCGCTCCCCACGGCGGCGGCCGTTGCAGACGAGCCGACCACCCTCGAGCTCGTGACGTCCCTGATCGTCCCCATCGAGCCGCGAGGCCCGGAGCTCGCGGACGCGCCCACGGATGCGAAGTCGAAGCGCCGCGACTGACCTCCTCGTCCACGGCGACGCACGGGATCTCGCCGCGCACGTCTCCGCGGCCTCGGCGGACCTCGCCTACCTGGATCCGCCCTTCAAGGTCGAGAAGCGCTTCGGCGCCCGCGTGACCCGCGGCGCGCGGGCGGACGGCCCCACCGCGTACGACGACACGTGGGGCTCGCTGGAGAGCTACCTCGCGTGGCTCGAGGAGCGCGTGGCGGTGGCGCGTTCGCTCCTCACGGAGCGGGGCACGCTGTGGCTCCATCTCGATGCGCGCGCGGTGCACGAGGCGAAGGTGGTTTGCGATCGCGTGTTCGGCGCCGCGCGCTTCCGCGGCGAGGTGATCTGGGTCCCGGGCAACGGCAGCAAGAGCCGCAGCGGGCCCGGCTTCGGGCACCAGACGCTCCTCCTCTATGCCCGCGGCAAGGACCCGATCTGGAACGGCAAGGATCCCGCGCTGCGCGCGCCGTTCGCCGCCACGAGCCAGGCGATGCACTTCCAGCGCGCCGACGAGGAGGGTCGCCGCTACCGCGACCGCATCGTGAACGGCAAGACCTACCGCTACTACGCCGACGAGGGCCGCGCGCTCGGCAGCGTGTGGACCGACTGCCCGGCGATGGTCGCGAACACGCCGCTCCGCGCGGAGACCACCGGCTATCCGACGCAGAAGCCGCTCAGGCTGCTCGACCGCATCGTGCGCGCCTCGAGCGACGTCGGCTCGCTCGTCGTGGACCCTTTCGCCGGATCGGGCACCACGCTCGCCGCCGCCGCCGCTGCGGGCCGCCGCTTCGCCGGCTGCGACGTCGGCACGCTCGCCATCACCACCATCCGCACGCGCCTCGAGGCTGCAGGCGTTTCCTTCCGCTTCGTCGAGGCTCAGCGATAGCGCGTCTTGCACGTGCCCGCGGCGCAGTAGGCCTCGATCGGGACGTCGAAGCCGCCGCCGTCCGGTGTACCCGTCTCGGCCACGGTGGGGGTCGCCGGACAGCCGCAGCCGGGAAAGCCGCTCCTGCACGTGGAGGCCGCGGCGGTCGCTGGCGCGACGCTCGCCGTGCTCACGCCCAGCGCGAACGTGTTGCCGCAACAATCGGACTGGAAGATCACGGACGCGCAGTCACCGTCGCCCGTACACGCACGCAAGACCGGCGACGCCGTGCCCGAGAGCTGCGGTGACTTCGGCGTCGGGCACGAGAGCCCCGCCGGCAGCGGGCAACCGCTCGAGGACGGACACGCCTCGGGGACGCCCGCGTCGGTCGTTCCCGAGCCGCTCGAGCTCGAGGAGGTGGTGTCCGCGACGCCGCCGCACGCGGAGATCACCCCCAAGGCGGCGAGCACGCAGCACAGACGATGGCGGACGGCGCGGCTCATGAATTGCTAATTCGCAAGTCTCGTTCCATGGTGCGAAGGCCTGCGCGCCCGCGCCATTTCCGGGGGAACGTCCCGCCGACCATGATCGGTCCGCCCGGCCGCCTGCGCCACGTGGCACACCGGGGACGTCTCCGCCGGGTTCGTGCGAAGCTCTCGACCAGATGGACGCTCCGAGCACGCCGCGAACCCTGCTGCCCCTCTTCCTCGACGTCACGGGCCGCGCCGTGCTCGTCGCCGGGGCCGGCACCATCGCCTCACGGAAAGCCCTCGATCTCGTGGAGGCAGGCGCCCGCGTTCGTGTGGTCGCGCCGCGCATCTCCGCCGAGCTCGCGGCCGCGAGGAGCGAGGCGCTCACCATCGAGGAGCGGTCGTTCGAGGAGCGCGACCTCGACGCCATGTGGCTGGTGTTCGCCGCCACCGACGACCCCGTCGTACAGAAGCGCATCGCCGATGAGTGCGAGCGCGCGCAGGTGTTCTGCGTCGCCATCGACGATCCGCCGAACGCCACCGCGTACGGAGGGGCCATCCTCCGCCGCGGCCCAATCACGGTCGCCATCTCCACGTCCGGCGAGGCCCCGGCTCTCGCGCGCCTGATGCGCGAGGTCTTCGAGCAGGCGCTCCCGGATGCGAGCTACGTTGAGGCAGCGTGCGCGCTGCGCGAGAAGTGGAAGGCGGACAAGGTCCCGATGGCCTCGCGCTTCGCCGAGCTGGTCGCGGCCTTCAAGCCCGCGCTGCGCGAGTGACCATGAGCGCGGCGGGCAGCGAGCTCACGCGCCGCGCGACCACCTCGCCAACGATCACCAGCGCCGGCGCCGGCACCCGCGCGGCCTCGACGGCATCGGCCACGGTGGCGAGCGTGGCGATCACCTCGCGCTGCGTCGGCAGCGTCGCATGCGAGACCACGGCCACCGGGGTCGCCGGCGAGCGCCCCGCCGCCACGAGCGACTGCGCGGTGGCGCGCAGGGTAGCGAGGCCCATGTAGAACACGATGGTCCCGGTCCTCGGAACGCGGGCCAGGAGGTCGTCCTCGCTCGCATCATGGCGCTTGTGCGCGGTGACGAACGAGACGCTCGCTGACGCATCGCGATGCGTGAGCGGGATGCCCGCGCGCGCCGCGGCGCCCAGGGCAGCGCTCACGCCCGGCACGATCTCGAAGGGAATGCGGAGCGCCGTGAGCTGCTCCGCCTCCTCCCCTCCCCGGCCGAAGATCATCGGATCGCCACCCTTTAGGCGGACGACATCGTGGCCGTCGATCGCGCGCTCCAGCACGACGGGATGGATGGGCGGCGCCTCCGGGCAAGTGCCGCGGCGCCGGCCCACGGCCAGGAGCTCGACCCCCGCCGGCGCGAGCGCGAGGATCTCCGGCGACACGAGCTCGTCGTACGCGATCACCTTCGCGGTGGTGAGCAGGCGGTACGCGCGCATCGTGAGCAGCTCGGGATCGCCGGGACCGGCGCCCACGAGGAACACGCGCCCACGCACCGCGTAGCGCACGCGGCTGTCCTCCAGCTCCTGGTCGTCCTCGCTCATGACACGGCCGTTCCCCAGCGGCGCCCGATCATGCGCTCGAGCGGTCCGAAGAGCGCGCGCTCACTGGCGCGGCTCAGCACGACGATCACCGCCACGATGCCCAGGACGAGCGCGGTGTCCGCCAGATCACGCCCGGTCTCGAGCAGCTGCCCGAGGCCGCCCGAGACGAAGAGCAGCTCGCCCGCCATCAGCGAGCGGAGCGCGAACGTCCAGCCCATCTTCGCGCCGGTGAGGATCCCGGGCAGCGCCGCAGGCAGCAGCACGCGCAGGAGCAGCGTGGGACCGCGCGCGCCCATGGTGAGCGCCGCACGCTCGATGGTGGGCGGGAGCTGGCGCACGGCGCTCTCGGTGGCGATGGTGACGGGGAGCGCTGCGCCGAGCACCACCACCACCTGGATCGCTGCCTCGGAGAGACCGAACCAAACGATCGCGAGCGGCAGCCAGCAGATCGAAGGGACGCTCGAGAGCCCGAGCAGGAGCGGCCCGAGGGCGCGCTTCGTCAGCTCGCTGCGCGCGAGGACGAGCCCCAGCGGGATTCCGAGCACGAGCGCGATGGCATAGCCGACGAGCAGACGCACCGCGCTCGTGAGCACCGCGCGCACGAGCGTCCCGGCCGCGAGTGCCGCCGCGAGAGAGCGTGCGACGTCGAGCGGACCCGGGAAGAGCGGACTGTTCGCGAGCCTAGATGCCGCCGCCCAGATTGCGACGAGCATCCCCGCCGTCACGGCTGTTCGCATTACCCCACGCACCGTCTGCCTCCTCTCTCGCGACCTTCTCCACCTCGGCTCGGATCTCCGCGGCGATCGACTGCGCGAGTCTGACCGCCCTGACGTCGGCCGCGCTGCGAGGCCGCGGGAGGTCGACGTGGACGTCACCGAGCACCTTGCCCGGCCGCGCTCCGATCAGCACCACGCGATCGCCGAGCCGAACGGCCTCGTCGATCTGATGCGTGACAAACACCATCGTTGCGCCCGTCGCGCGGACGATGCGCTCCACCTCGTTCTGGAGGAGCTCGCGCATCTGGCCGTCGAGCGCGGCGAACGGCTCGTCGAAGAGCACCATGCGCGGCCGCGTGGCGAGCGCGCGCGCGATGGCGCCGCGCTGGCGCATGCCGCCCGAGAGCTCGTGCGGGAACGACCCGCGGAACTTCAGGAGGTGCACGAGGCGCAGCAGCTCCTCGGTGCGCTCGCGCCGCTCCGCCCTCGACACGCCGCCGAGCTCGAGCGGGAACGCGATGTTCTGTTCGAGCGTCAGCCAGGGAAACAGCGCGGCGTCCTGGAAGACCACCGCCCGGTCGCGCCCGGGCCCGTCGACGGGCGCGCCGTCCCACAGCACGCGCCCCGACGTCGGCGCCAGCAGACCCGCCAGCAGGTTCAGTATCGTGGATTTTCCGCCGCCCGAGGGCCCGACCAGGCAGACCGCCTCGCCCGGCGCGACCGCCAGCGACACGTCCTCGAGGATCGCCACCGCCGGATCGCCGAGCGCGAGCGACACGCCCTCGAGCGCGGCGAGGGGCCGTGTATCCTCGCGCGACATGCGCACCGGCGCGTCCTCGACGAGAGCGGAGGCGGCTGGCGCAGCGGCCGCTGGCCACCCCTTCGTCGCCGCGTACATTCCTTCGTTATACTGGAATCACGTCCACGAGCAAGCTCACCGCTCGTACAGGATCACGTTGTGGTACCGCGCCTCGGAGGAGCCGGCATTCTCGTAGGAGTGCGCGCGGTCTGCGAGGAACGAGACGCTGTCGCCGGCCATGAGATCGTGGACCTCGTCCTCGAGGTGCAGGCGCAGCGAGCCGCTCAGCACCACCACGAACTCCTGCGTGCCCGGCGCATGCGGCTCGGAGGCATGCGTGGCGCGGGCCGCGAGGCGGAGCTCGTAGAGCTCGACCAGCGCCGAAGCGCCGGCCGGCGTGAGCGGGCGACTCTCGAGCTTGCCATCCAGCGAGCGAAGCACCTGGGCATCGCCCCGCCGCAGGACGCTCGTTCCGCTCTTCACCTCGCCGATGAGATCGGCGAACGGCACCCCGAGACCCACCGCGATCTTCCACAGGAGACCGACGGTCGGGTTCGTCTTCACCGTCTCCACCTGCGAGAGGGCCGCGCGGCTCACGCCCGAGGCGCGGGCCAGGTCGTCGAGCGACATGCCGCGCGCCTTCCGCTTGTGGCGGAGGTTCTCGGCGACCCGTTGACCGAGCTCGGCCGCGCCGAGGTCGTCGCCCAGCGCCGCCTCCAGGGGCCTGGAATAGCTGCGGGGATCACTGGCGGCGGCCTCTCTGCTGCTGCGTTTCGACTTGCGTGCGGCCAGGAGTT
>JAYTHX010000084.1:0-6309 GCA_043732195.1 Polyangiaceae bacterium | reverse complement strand
CCGCCGTCACCGCCGCGGCCCCGCCGGCCGCGCCCACCGCCGCGCCTGCGGCCGACGGCACGCCGCTCGCCGCGCACGCGACGGCGCCGGCGAAGCCGCTCGCGCTCGCGCCGCAGTCGGAAGGCCTCGGCATCGGCTACAAGCTCCTCGCGGTCCTCGCCATCGGCGGCGCGGTCGCGCTCTACTTGAAGAAGAAGCGCGGCCCGAAGGTCGCCGGCATCGTCCCGTCGAAGATCGACATCCTCGCGCGCGCCGGACTCGGTGTGCGTAGCCAGCTCGTGGTCGTCGAGGTCGAGGGCACGCGCCTGCTCGTCGGCATGACGCCGAGCGCCATCCAGACGCTCGCCGTGCTCCAGACCCCGGAGGACGACAACGTCGCCGCCGAGGCCCGCGCGTCCGCCATCGAGGACCGCCTCGAGCAGGAGCGCGAGATCGTCCGCCCTGCGAACCTCGGGGATCGCGTCCGCTCGCTGCTCGGCTCGGACGAGCCGATCGCGCCGCCGCGCCTCTCCGCGTTGAAGGCCGCCACCGCCAAGCCGAAGGCGCGCTCTGCGCCGCGCGCGAGCGCCGCTCCCGCGGCGTCCCGCAAGTCGGAGAGCGTCCCGCGCGAGTCGCGCGAGGTGGCCGGCCAGGCCCGCGGCCTCCTCCTCTCGGTCGACGAGGATACGTGAGCCCCGGCGATCTGCTCTCGGCCGGCGCGGGCGCGCCGGGCCTCGCGCCGCAGCTGAAGGTCCTCGCGGTCCTGACGCTCCTCTCGCTCCTGCCCGCCATCGTCCTGACGATGACGTCGTTCACGCGCATCGTGGTGGTGCTCTCGTTCGTGAAGCAGGGCCTCGGCACGCAGCAGACGCCCCCCTCGCAGGTCCTGGTCGGCATCGCCCTCTTCCTCACCGTCTTCACGATGGCGCCCGTCACGCAGACCATCCTCACCGACGCCTACGAGCCCTATTCCGCCGGCAAGATCGACGAGAACACGGCGCTCAGCCGCGCCGCCACGCCGCTCCGCGCCTTCATGCTGCACCAGACCCGCGAGGCCGATCTCGCGCTGTTCTACGACGCCGCCAAGCTCCCGATGCCCGCGACCGAGGAGGAGGTGCCCATGCGCATCGCCTCTCCCGCGTTCGTGGTGAGTGAGCTCGCGACCGCCTTCCAGATGGGCGTGCTGGTTCTGCTCCCGTTCCTCGTCATCGATCTGGCGGTCGCCTCCATCCTGATGGCGATGGGCATGATGATGGTTCCACCGTCTTCCATCAGCTTGCCGCTGAAATTGATCCTGTTCGTCGTGGTCGACGGCTGGCACCTGTTGGTAGGGTCCTTGCTCAAGAGCTTCGCATGACCCCCGAAGCCGCCATGGCGCTCTGCGCCGAGGCCCTCAAGACCACGTTCCTGGCGGTGGGGCCCATTCTGGCCGCCGCGCTCATCGCCGGCCTGCTCGTCGGCGTCGCGCAGACGGTGCTCCAGGTCAACGAAGCGAGCGTCAGCTTCGTGGTGAAGGTCATCGCCGTGACGGCGGTGCTCGCGGTGCTCGGCCCCGCGATCGGAATGCAGATGGTGGACTACACCCGGCGCTCGCTCGAGAGCATCGCGACCGTCGTTCGCAAATGAACCTCCCCGCCGCCTGGCTGGCGGAGGTCGCGACCGTCGTGCTGGCGACGAGCCGGCTCGGAGGCATGGTCGTCACCGCGCCTTTTCCGGGCAATCACGTGCCTTCGCAGGTGAAGATCGGCCTCGTCCTGGTGCTGGCGTGGGTGGCGATGGGCACGATGCCCACCACGCACCTCGATCTCTCGCTCGACCTGCACCTCGTCGGGCTCGCCGTCAGCGAGGTGGCGCTGGGCCTGCTCGTCGGGATCACCTTTCGCATCACGTTCTCGTGTGCAGAGATGATGGGCGCCAGCTTCTCGCAGAGCCTCGGACTCACGCAGGGTCACGTCTTCGACCCGATGCTCGAGAGCGACGACGGCGTCCCCGGCCGCATCGCCACGATGCTGGCCATGCTCCTCGTGTTCTCGCTCGGCGCGCATCGCATCGCCATCGCCTACCTCCTCCAGTCGTTCCACGCACTGCCGGTGGGGCAGGCGTTCTCGGTGACCGCGGCCACGCCGCTCCTCGTCGATTATGCCGGCGCGGCCATCGCCGCCGGAGTGCGGCTCGGGCTGCCGGTCGCGGGCGTCGCGCTCGCGGTGCAGATCACGCTCGCGCTGGTCGCGCGCGCCTCGCCGTCGCTCCAGATCTTCTCGGTCGGCCTCGCGCTCTCGGTGGGGGCCGGGCTCCTGGCCATCCTGGCGAGCATGGATGACTGCGTGAGCGGCGTGGGCAACGAGCTCGCGCAGCTCACGCCGCGGCTCGAGCAGGTCCTGGAAGTGGTCCGCCAGCGATGAGCGGCAACGACGCGGGCGAGCGGTCCTTCGAGGCATCGGACCAGAAGAAGGAGCAGTTCCGCAAGGAGGGCCGCTTCGCGAAGGCCCGCGACGCGAGCGGCGTCGCCGGGACGATCGCCGTGATCGGCGTCCTCGCCGGCTCGGGCGGCGCGCTTTCGGACGGTGTGCGTACGCTCTTCGCGCAGACGCTCGGCGACCTCGGCGCGCTCGAGCGCAACGGCGCGTGGGCCGCCATCCGCATGTCGGCGGCGAGCGTCCTCCAGCTGGCGGGACCCACGGTGGGCGCGGCGGTGATCGCTGCGGTCACGATCGGGCTCGCGCAGTCGGGGTTCCGCCCGTACGTCGAGATGCTGGCGGTCAAGCCGGAGCGGCTCGACCCGCGCGGCGCGATCATGAAGATGCTGTCGCCGAAGCGCGCCGCCACCGAGATCGGCGTCGCGCTGCTTCGCCTCGGGATCGTCGGCTACGTGGCGTGGCGCGGCTTCACGATGGAGCTGCCGATGCTCGTCGCGCTCTCGCGCGTCCCGCTGGCCGCAGCGCTGCCCGTGATGGCGGGCGTGCTCGGCCGCGTGTTTGCGATGGCCACCGGCGCGCTCCTGCTCGTCTCGCTCGTGGACTATGGCCAGAGCTGGCTCGGCATCCAGAAGGAGCTGAAGATGACGCGCCAGGAGCGGACTGACGAGTCACGTCAGTCCGACGGCGATCCCAAGGCAAAGGCCCGCATGAAGGGCCGCGCGCGGGCCATGGCGAAGAAGCGCGCCATGAACGCCGTGAAGCTCGCGGACGTCATCGTGACGAACCCCACGCACGTCGCCGTCGCCCTGCGCTACGGCCCGAACGATCCGGCGCCGGTGGTCCTCGCGAAGGGCCACGACGACGTGGCGCTCCGCATCCGCGCCGAGGCGCGCAAGCACGGCATCCCGATCCTCGAGAACCGCCGCCTCGCGCGCGCGCTCGATGCCGAGGTGCAGATCGGCCGCCCGGTGCCGCCTTCGCACTTCGCGGCCGTCGCCCGCGTCCTCGCCTTCGTCTACAAGCTCGGCGGCCGCCGCGGCGCCCGCACCGTCTCGCGCCCCGCGCGCCGCGGCCGGTAGGCGGGCGCGGCGCGGTGACGTATGCTTCCAGGGGCCATGAAGCACCAGAGCGCGGCGTCTCGAACCGTGTCCTTCGAGGACTACTTCCTGGGCGAGGAGGTCAGCGAGGTCCGCCACGAGTGGCACGGGGGCGTGGTCTACGCGATGTCACGCGGGACTCCGCGCCACGGGCGCTTGGTTGGTCAGATCGGGCGGCTGCTCGCGAACGCGCTCGAGCCCGACTGCGTTCTCTACACGTCCGACACCCCGATCTGGATCGAGGCTGCGCGTCTGTGCACCTACGCCGATGCGAGCTTCGCGTGCGGGCCGCTCCAGACGATGACTGCGCAGAGCAAGAGCGGCAAGGCGATCGGCGAGGCGATCGTGAACCCTTCGATCATCATCGAGGTCCTGTCACCCGCGACCGAGCGCTACGATCGCGACGGCAAGTTCGCGGCCTATCGTCTCCTGTCGTCGTTCGACGAGTACGTGCTGGTCGCGCAAGACGAAGCTCGCATCGAGGTGTTCCGCCGGCCGCTCGACGCCGACGCGCCGTGGTCCTCGGAGAGCGCGGGGCCGGGCGGGCAGGTCGTCGTCCACGGCGTGACCGTCGCGGTAGACGCCTTGTACGGCACGTGACGAGAGCGGCGACGAACCCTGCGTCGGCGCCGGATGATATCGTCGCACCCATGTGGTTCATCATCGGGACGAAGGAGACGACCGAGCGAGTTCCGGACGGGCGGCGGCTCGAGTGCCGCTGCTCGCAGTGCGGAGAGGTCGCCATGTTCTACGAGCGGCGCGCCGTGTCGACCGTGCAGCTCTACTTCCTCGACGTCGCCGACTACCGCAGCCGCCTCGTCATGGCATGCGGAGCGTGCGGGGCGCTCTTCGGCACCGATGCCAAGGCCGGCCAGGAGGCCACCGCGCTCGATTCGTTCAGCGGAGCTGCGGGGCAGATCGGATCGTCGATCGCGGCCGGCGCTCGACGGGCGTTCCAGCGGGTGAGCGAATCGGCCCACGCCGCGCTCGGCACGAGGCCGCTCCCGCCTCGGACCCCGCCTGCGGAGGCCCAGGCCACCGACGACCCGCTCGCCGACGACGACGCCGCGCTCGAGGCGCGCTTCGCGGAGCTGGAGACCCGCGCGCGCGTCCGCATCGACCCGCGGTGATCCGCGCCGCGTCTCTCTCCAGCCTCTCGAACGCGAGACGACCCAGCAGATCGCCACGACCTGCCGGTCGCCATTCGAAAGCGCTCCGGGCCCTCCGCGGCTCCGGTGAATCTCGTTCCCGCGCTGAGTACGCGCTTCCCGCGCGCGAGAATTTGGACGATAAGGCGCTGGGCCGCGATGAATCGGACCACGATGCCGTCGTCCAACTTCCGCCACCCCTCACGTGGAGATCCCATGCCTGTGTCTTGCTTGCGTCCCTTTCGCCGCGCCGCGCGCGCGCTGCTCCTGCTCGCAGGGCTGATCGCCCTCGACGGATGCGGGTACACGTACCACTTCCGTGACACCACGATGCTCCGCGGCGAGGAGCACAACGAGTGGGCCTCCTACTTCATCTTCGGGATCGTCGGTGACTACGAGGTGGACGTGAAGGAGTTCTGCCCCCAGGGGGCCGCCGAGATCGCGACCGGCAACAACTTCGCGACCTGGCTCCTCCGCGCCATCACCCTCGGGATCTACAGCCCCCGCAAGGTGATCATTCGCTGCAGCGCCGGCCCGGCCACCACCAGCGCCGCCCACTTCGAGGTCGAGTTCGCCGAGACCGGCGCGCCCTCGCACGTCACCAAGCGCGTCGGCTCGGCCACCTTCTCCGGGCCCGTGAAGGCCGCCGGCGACGGCCGCTACGGCGTCCAGCTCACGGAAGGAGCGACGCCATGAGGACCGCCCTCGCGCTCTCCTTCGCGCTCCTCGCGACGGGCTGCTTCAGGATGACCATCGTGAACGGCGACGTGCAGCCGGCTCCCGCGCCCGTGCTCGACGAGAAGTGGCGCAGCAGCGCCGTGCTCGACATCGTGCCCATCGACGTGCCGCTCGCGCTCGACACGGCGTGCAAGGAGTCGACGTGGGCGAAGATCGAGCAGTCCCACACCGTGCTCGACTACCTCGTCGACGTCTTCCTCGCGGGCTGGGTCTACGAGAGCACCCACGCCACCGTCTGGTGCGCGAAGGCCGGCACTGTCCAGTCGGCGCCGACCGTGAAGCCGCTGCCGCGTGGCCCGGCCGCGCTCCCGCCCGCCGCGCCCCCGCCGACCGGTACGCCCAACCAACCGCCCACCGGCACCCCGACGCAGCCCCCGCCGACGACGCTGTAGGCCTCGAGACCGAGTCACACGGAGCATCGGAGCATCGGAGCATCGGAGCATCTTCGAGCAGGTCACGCCGAGCCGGCAGTTCGCGCCGCGCTGCCTGGTTGCCCGTCGGAAATCGCTTCGAGCCTCCGAGCGTTTCGCCTTGTTGCTCGCCCTGCGACCGTCAAAACGATGACGTGCTCGCAGGCGACGCTCGAGCAGGCATGCGTCGTGCGTGAGAGGGGGCGTGAGCTCCAAGACCGTCGCGTCCATGACATCCCGCAAGTCGGACGCGATCGTCCCGATGGCCATCATCGGGATCGTCCTGATGATGGTGCTCCCGGTGCCGCCGGGGCTGCTCGACATCCTCATCGCGCTCTCGATGGCGCTCTCCATCGGCGTCTTCCTCACTGCGCTCTTCATCGAGAACGCGCTGGAATTCTCGGCCTTTCCCGCCTTCGTCCTGGTCGCGACGCTGCTCCGGCTGAGCCTCAACGTCGCCACCACGCGCCTCATCCTCCTCCATGGCGGGGAAGGTAACGGCGCGGCGGGTGGTGTGGTC
>JAYTHX010000083.1:0-18135 GCA_043732195.1 Polyangiaceae bacterium | reverse complement strand
CTCGCCCCCGACGCCGACGCCGCGCTCGACTCCCCGCCCGCTGCCGACGCGCCGTCGACCGTCGTCGTCGCCAAGGGCGCGCGCGTGCTCGGGATCGGGACGCGGCTCGACGACCTGCTGTTCTCGGAGAACGTGGTCGCTGCGCACGACGTCGGCGCGAGGAGCATCAACATCACGCTTGCTTGGGACGAGGTGGAGCGCCCCACCGACGGCGGCACGCCGGGCGACGCCTCGCCCACCCAGATCTTCAATGCGTCGCTCCACGTCGCGAACCTCGTGCTCGATCAGGACGGCATGCAGGGCCTCGTCGCGCTGCCCGCGCTCGATGCATTCGGCTCGCGGGCGCCGGTGGACCTCCAGGCGCGGTCCCTCGACGACGCCGAGCTCGGCGCGCGCTACGATCAGGTCACCGATTACGTGCTGCGCTCGTTCCCCGACGCGGTCGTGACCACCCTACTCGTCGGCGTCGACGTCGACGTCGCGCTCGGCGACGACGCCGCGAAGCACGCCGCCTTCGCCACCTTCGTGGGTCGCGCGGCGGCGCACGTGCACGCAGTCGCGCCGAAGGTGAAAGTCGGCTTCACCGTCACCGACGGCGTCGCGGCGCGGGCGTCGCGTTTCGCCGCGTCGTGGGCCGCATCCGATCTCGTCGGCGTCACGGTGCTGCCCGTCGACGCTGCGGCGCACGTGCGGTCGCCAGCCGAGATCGCGGCCGTGTTCGATCGCATCGTCGGCGCGGCGCCGGGCGGCAAGCCGATCGTCGTGCACGAGGCGGGCTTTCCCACCGCCGCCGCGTGCGGGAGCGACGAGCCGCAGCAGGCCGCCTTCGTGAGCGCGGTCTTCGCCGGCTGGGATCGTCATGCAGACCGGATCCCGCTCCTCGCCTTCCGCGAGCTCCTCGACGCCGATGCCGACGTCGTGAAGGCCCGCGCCGCCCGCGCTGCCCGCGCGGACGCGCCTTTCCTCGCGTTCCTGGGCTCGCTCGGCCTCAAGGCGGGAGACGGGCGCAAAAAGCAGGGCTGGAGCGCCCTTTCGCGCGACGCAGAGGCCCGCGGCTTCTGAAACGCCCGGTCCCGCCCGGGACGCAACGCGCCTAAATCGCGGAGAAATTCTTTCGTGCTTCCAGCGCAAGGTCGGTTGACCTACGAGGCGGGAGTCGGGTACTGAACAGCCCTCGCTTCGCCCCCCTGCCGATGCTTTTCTTCCCAGGCACTGCCCGATCGCTGACGCGAGTCCTCGCGTTCCTGGGCGCGGTCGTGGCGATGGGCGCCCTGCTCTTTGCGGGGATCAGCGCCTCGCCGCGCGCCGCGCTGGCGCAGCAGCTCGATGGCGACGCCCCCGCAGACGGCGGCGGCGGGAAGCTGCGTCCGAACGTGACGGACGCCGGGCCGGCCGCTGCGAAGAGCGACGCCGGCCTCGGCCCCAGGACCGACGCCGGTCCTGCGGGTCCCGCCTCGACTGACCCGGCGAACGACCCGGACGGCAGCGCCCCCCAGGCGCCCAGCCAGCAGGCCGCGGGCCCGACCATCAACATCCCGCCCAGCGAGGCCGAGAAGGCCGAGGGGCAGCCGATCCTCCGCATCGACATCAGCGGCAACCGCCGGGTCGCGAAGGACGACATCGTCAGCTACCTCCGGCAGAAGCCCGGCAACCTCTTCAAGGTCGACAACCTCGCGAGCGACGTCCGGGCCCTCTGGGACTCCGGCTTCTTCGACGACGTCGAGGTCGACATGACCCGCGAGGACCGCGGCGTCATCCTGCGCTTCCTCGTGCGCGAGCGCCCGAACATCAAGGGCATCGAGTTCGAGGGCAACAGCGAGATCGAGAACGACAAGCTCCTCGAGGCGATCGAGCTCAAGCCGAACACGATCCTCAGCGTGCCCGCGATCCGCCGCAGCGTGCAGAAGATCAAGGATGCGTACGCCGAGAAGGGATACTTCCTCGCCGACGTCGACAGCACGGTCGATCCGCAGCGCGACAACGAGGTGATCATCAAGTTCAAGATCACCGAGCACTCGCCGGTCACCGTTCGCCGCATCACGTTCGTCGGCAACTACGGCGTCCCCGACGACGACCTGCGCGCGGTCATGCAGACCGGTCAGGGCTCGATCTTCTCGTTCGGCTCCGGCGGTCCGTACCGCCAGGACGTCTTCGAGCGCGACGTCCTCCTGCTCAACGCCCTCTATTACGACAAGGGCTACATGAACGTGCAGGTCGGGACCCCGCGCGTCATGCTGACGCCCGACCGCGAGGGCATCGAGATCGCCCTCGCGATCCGCGAGGGCCCGCGCTTCAAGATCCGCCAGCTCAAGATCTACGAACGCGACCTCGACGGAAAAGAGATCGAGCCCCTCGGCGGCCGGCGCGCGCTGCGCCAGCTCGTCCGCGCGAAGAGCGGTGATTACTTCAACCGCGCCGAGCTCGTGAAGGACCTCCAGGCGGTCCGCACGCTCTACCGCGACGCAGGCTACGCGAACATGGAGGCCGAGCCCGAGACCGAGCTCGACCCCGTGAAGCGCGAGGTCGACATCGTGATCCCGATCCGCCGCGGACCGCTCGTCCACGTCGAGCGCATCGAGATCAAGGGCAACACGAAGACGCGCGACAAGGTCCTCCGCCGCGAGATGGAGATCGAAGAGGGCAACCTCTTCTCCGAGACGAAGCTCGAGGACTCGAAGCGCCGCATCGTCGCCCTTGGCTATTTCGAGCGCGTCGACGTCTCGACCGAGCAGGGCTCGAGCCCCGAGACCATCAACATCAACTTCGAGGTGACCGAGCGACCAACCGGGACGTTCCAGGTCGGCGCCGGATTCTCGAGCATCGAGAACTTCATCGCCACGGCCCAGATCCAGCAGGCGAACCTGTTCGGCAACGGGCAGTCTCTCGCCTTGCAGGCGCAGGTCTCCGGGCTCCGGCAGCTCATCTCGATCCGCTTCTTCGAGCCGTACTTCCTCGACTCGGACTGGTCGTCGTCGGTCGAGCTCTACGACAACCTGCTCGTCTTCCCCGACTTCGCGCGGCAGACCATCGGCGGCGCGCTCACGTTCGGTTACGCGCTCGTGCAGCCGTGGCTGCGCATCGGCGTCACCACCACGGTGCAGCACGACAGCATCGACACGCAGCAGGTGAACACCTTCTTTGGTTCGACCTCCGGCTTCGTGAGCGTGTTCCAGCGTCTGCCGCTCGCGAACCTCTTCAGCGCCGGCCGCACCATCTCCCTGCGCCCCGCCATCACGTACGACACGCGGAACAACCGCCTCTTCCCGTCGTCCGGCATCTACCTCCAGGCGTCGACCGAGCTCGCCTCGAGCGCGCTCGGCTCGGAGCTCGAGTTCCTCCGCCACGAGCTCATCGCGCGCTTCTACTACCCGCTCTTCGGGCAGGGCGAGCAGCCGGGCTCCGGGTTCATCCTCAAGATGAACAACAAGGTCGGCATCATCACGAGCCCGCTCAGCCAGGGCGTGCCGATCTTCGCGCGCTACTTCCTCGGCGGCATCCTCGACGTGCGCGGCTACCGCCTGCGAACGCTCGGCCCGCGCCTCCCGCTGAACTCCTCGCTCGACGTGAACGCGCCGCCGATCCCCAACGGCGCGAACATCGGCGGCAATGTCCAGTACTATTCGAACCTCGAGCTCGAGTTTCCGATCATCGACAAGGTCGGCATCCGCGGCGTCGTCTTCACCGACGCCGGCAACACGTGGAACACCGAGCAGCAGTTCTGCAAGACCACGCCGGCCCCGCAGTTCTCGAACCTCGTCAGCCCTTGCTTCGACAGCGGCAGCCTCGGCCTCCTCCGCTGGTCCTCGGGCTTCGGCATCCGCTGGTTCTCGCCGCTCGGCCCGCTGCGCTTCGAGTGGGGCTTCCCGCTCAACAAGCTGAGTTACGAGGAGGCGTCGGTCTTCGAGTTCACCATCGGCAACTTTTTTTAGTCCCGACCCGTCCACGCCGACGACACACCTGAGACTTCGGATCGCGGTTCTGGGGCAGGAAGGTGTCAAACAGGTGACGAATCAGTGTCGCTTGCCTTCACGCGGGTAAAAAACGTGCACGCGTGCGCCGTCGTATGATCGAGTAGAGCGTCGCGATGGCTGCAAGTGATCGAGCGCTCGGGAAGTACACGCTGGTGGCCGAGCTCGCGCGTGGAGGCATGGGGGTCGTGTACCTCGCGCACGCGCAGGGTCCCGGCGGCTTCCAGAAGCTCGTGGTCCTCAAGCAGCTGAAGACCGAGCTCGCCGAGGATCCAAAGTTCCGCGAGATGTTCCTCGAGGAGGCGAACCTCGCAGCGCGCCTCAATCACCGCAACATCGTACAGACGAACGAGGTGAGCCAGGAAGGCGATCGCTACTTCATGGCGATGGACTACCTCGAGGGCTGCTCGCTCCACACCGCGCACCGGCGCTTGAAGGGCGACCAGAAGCTGACCGTCACGATGGAGCTCCGCATCCTCGCGGATGTCCTCGCCGGCCTCCACTACGCACACGAGCTGAACGACTACGACGGTACCCCCCTCGGCGTCGTGCATCGTGATGTGGGTCCGCAGAACGTCTACGTGACGTTCGACGGCCAGGTGAAGCTCCTCGACTTCGGCGTGGCGAAGGTGCTGAACCGGCAGCAGGAGACCCAGGCCGGCGTGCTCAAGGGCCGCGTCGTGTACATGGCGCCCGAGCAGATCGCGGGCGGCGGCGTCGACCGCCGCGCGGACATCTTCGCGGCGGGCGTGATGCTCCGCGAGCTCGCCACGGGCCAGCGCCTGTGGGACGGCCTGAGCGAGATCGACACCATCAAGCGGCTCATCGAGCGGGCCATCCCGCCGTTTCCCGAGACGGTCGACGCTCCCCCGGAGCTGCAAGCGATCTGCGAGAAGGCGATGGCGCCCGACCGCGAGGATCGTTTCAGGACTGCCCACGAGATGCGCGTCGCGATCGACAAGTACGTCTCGCGCGTCGATCCCGCGGGCTCCGTGGCCGACGCCGGCAGCCACCTCGCGCACGCGATGGTCGCTGATCGCAAGAAGCTGAAGGAGATCGTGGATGCGCGGCTCGTGGCCGGCAACACGGGAGCGCTGCCGAGCCTCGATCTGCCGAGCACGCGCGATCTCGTCGCGAGCGCCTCGGGCGACGCTGACGGCTCGTCGTCGTCGCGTCGGCTCCTCAGGACCCCGGCGTCGGGGACGCTCGCGTCGGGAATGGCCGAGGAGATCAGCGGCGACGTGGCGGCGCGCAGCCGCGCCGATCGACCGAAGGAGGGGCGGCGGAGCATGGTTGGCGCCGGCGTTGCCGTCGCCGTCGTCGCGGTGCTCGCCGTGGTCTTCGGGATGCGCCGCGGAGGTGCCGGCGGGGCGCGGCCCGAGGCGAGCGCGGCCGACCTGGCGCATGCCAGCGCGGAGCCGCTCCCTTCGCCCGTCTCCGCGTCGCCCGGCGCGACGCCGATGACGGCGCCGGGCATCGACACCGTGGAGATCAACGTGCGCGTCACGCCGACGAGCGCGCAGATCTTCATCGACGACGCGCCGGTGGATGGCAATCCCTTCCGCGGCCGCTTCCCGCGCAATCCGTCGGCGTTGCACACCGTGCGCGCCGCGGCGCCAGGCTTCACCGCGAAGTCCGAGATCGTGAAGTTCGACGCCAACGGCAACGTGATGCTGGCTCTCGATCGCCACGCCGGACCGGCGATCGGAAACGCCGTAGTGCCCCGTCCGACCGAGCCGCGGGCCGCGGGCACGCCGACGGCGGCCATCACCGCGGTCACGCCAGCGCGGACCACCGACATCGACCCCAGGGGCGGTAAGGCTCCGAAGCGCGACATCGATCAGAAGAACCCCTACGGAGCGGAATGACCACAGCACGCCGGATCGCTTCCTTTTTTCTCGTCGCTTCCCTGCTCTCCTCCGCGCCCGCCTTCGCCCAGCCCGCGAAGCCCTCGCCCGAAGCCACGCGTGACGCCGGCAAGCACTTCCAGCGCGGCGTCGCGCTGTTCAACGAGGCCGACTACGCGGGCGCGCTCGCCGAGTTCAAGAAGGCGTACGAGCTCGCGCCTAACGCCGCAGTGCTCTACAACATCGGCCAGACGCACTTCCAGCTGCGCGCCTACGCGGCCGCGCTGCCCGTGTTCGAGCGCTACCTCGCGGAGTCCGGCGTGTCGGCCGAGCATCGCGCCGAGGCGGAGGCGAACATCGAGACGCTGCGCGCGCGCGTCGGAAAGATCGACGTCCTCGCGCCGGACGGCACCGAGGTCACGATCGACGACGAGGTCGCCGGCAAGACGCCGCTGCCGCCGATCATAGCGGCGGTCGGGCGTCGCAAGGTCACGACGTTCAAGGATGGAAGCCAGCAGGTGCGCTTCGCAGAGGTGTCGGCGGGCGAGACGGTGCGCGTCGAGGTCAAGCCGGTCACCGCGACCGTCTCACGCGAGCCCGGGGCCGTCACCTATCCGCCGTCCGAAGAGCGCGGCACGAGTGCGCTTCCCACCGTGCTCTGGGTCGGCACCGGCGCGCTCGCCGCCGGCGCGCTCACCACGGGGATCCTCGCGCTCGGCGCGTCGTCCAGCCTGTCCGACGAGCGCGGCAAGCGCGCGGGCGAGACCTCTCGTAGCGCGCTCGACGATGCGGAGTCGAAGACCAAGACGCTCGCGCTGGTCACCGACCTGCTCGCCGGGGCGGCCATCGTGACCGGCGGCCTCGCGCTCTATGTCACGCTGACCGCGAAGCCCTCGCGCACGGGAGCGCTGCCTCCGCCCACGCGGCCGGCGCTCGATCTGCGCGTCGGCGTGAGTCGCTTCGCGCTCGAAGGGAGGTTCTGAGATGAGCCCTACCTCTGCCCCGCGCCCGCGCACGCTGCTCGCGGTGGGCGTCGCGCTCGTCATGACGGCGTGCTCACTGCTGGTCAACACAAACAAGGATCAATGCAGCGCCGACGCCGACTGCGCGGCGTCCGCGGGCGCGGTCTGCCGCGTGGGCGTGTGCGTCCTCGCCTCGTCCCTGCCGGAAGCGGGCGCCGATGCGGCGAGCGACGGTCCGAACGGCCCCGACGGCGACGCGGGCTGCACGCCGAAGGTCCCCACCTCCGATCCCGATTTCCTCAACGAGAAGTGCACGAACGCGCAGTGCATCGACTTCGACAACTGCACGAGGCTCGGTGTCTGTGACGGCGGCCTGCCGCCTCTCGTCACTCCTCCCGTGGGCGGGCTCTGAGCGCGATGAAGACCATGACCAAGACCACCTCGCTCCTCATCGTCACCTCTCTCGTGCTCGTCGCCTCGAGCGCCGCAGCGCAGTCCGCGAAGCCGCCCCCGGGCACGAGCTGTCTCGACGCCGGCGCGGGCCGCGGCAACGTCGTCTACGTCACGGGCTCGTCGGCGCTCCGCCCGTTCCTCACGGCGCTCGCGCCGGTGGTGGCCGCCGACAATCCCTCGTACACCATCGTCTACCAGTCGCAGGGCTCGTGCGCGGGCGTGGCCGCTGTGTACGAGGCCGACCTTGCGAAGCGCATCATCAAGGATGTGCCCGCGGCGGGCGGCAAGCCCGCGAACTACGCCGTCTACTTCAGCGGCGACGGCACCGCGCAGGAGTGCTTCCTCGACACCACCGGCGCGGGCGAGACCGGCACCTCCTGGCCGAACGTCGACCTCGGCATCTCCGACGTCTTCTCGAAGAGCTGCGGCTACGACGCGGCGCCCGCCGGGACCACCATCGCCGACTACTTCGGCCCCATCCAGCCCATGACGTTCGTGGTGCCCTCGGCCTCGAGCCAGCGCTCGATCAGCGCCGAGGCCGCGTACCTCGCGTTCGGGCTCGGCGGCGGCGGCGGCAAGGCCGCGCCCTGGATCGACCCCAGCCTCTTCTTCGTGAGGAACGCGGGCTCGGGCACGCAGCAGATGATCGCGCGCGCCATCGGCGTCCCCGCCGACAAGTGGTGGGGGCTCGACCGCGGCGGCAGCAGCCAGGTCCGCAGCAGCCTCAAGGTGGTGCTCGACAAGGACACGGCCGAGAAATCCATCGGCATCGTCGCCGTCGACATCGCCGACGAGGAGCGCTCGAACCTCCGCATCCTCGCCTTCAAGGCGAAGGGCCAGGCGTGCGGCTACCTCCCCGACTCCACCGCCAACACGCGCGACAAGCTGAACGTGCGCGACGGCCACTACCCCATCTGGGGCCCGGTGCACCTCTTCGCGCGGACCAGCGGCGGCATCCCGAGCACGGCGGCCGGCGCGTTCGTCGGGCGCTTCGCGACAGCGCGCGTCGACAAGACGCTGCTCGACACCGAGATCACGAAGGGCCTCGTCCCGCAGTGCGCGATGCGCGTGACGCGCAAGGAGGAAATGGGACCGCTCGCGTCTTTCCAGCCGCAGTTCCAGTGCGGCTGCTACTTCGACTTCAAGGCGAACGGCGCCACATCGTGCAAAACCTGCAACGGCCCCGCGGAGTGCAGCGGCGCGACGCCGGCCTGCAATTTCGGCTACTGCGAGGCGCGCTGACGCGCTGAGCGAGCTCGGCGCGGCGTCGTGACGAATCTTTACGACGCGCCGGGTCACGCCCCGGGCCTGTCTTGAATCGTTTGGCGCGGCCGAGCGTCTCCCTGCTGTGGACCTCGGAAGATATCGCCTGGTTGCAGAGCTCGCTCGTGGCGGCATGGGCATCATCCACCTCGCGGAGGCGGTCGGTCCCGGAGGCTTCGAGAAGCTCGTCGTAGTCAAGGTTCTGAAGCAGGAGCTCGCGGACGACCCCGTCTACACCGCGATGTTCCTCGACGAGGCACGCCTCGCCGCGCGTCTCACGCATCGTCACATCGTGCAGACGAACGAGGTCGGCTGCGAGGACGGCCAGTACTTCATGGCGCTCGAGCTGCTCGAAGGCGGCTCGCTGCATCAGATCAGCAAGAAGCTCGGCCTCCGTGCGCTACCCACGAACCTCGGCCTGCGCGTCCTCGTCGCCGTGCTCGACGCGCTCGAGCATGCCCATGGCCTCGCGGGGCGCGACGGCGAGCCGCTGGGGATCGTCCATCGTGACGTCAGCCCGCAGAACGTGTTCCTGACGTTTGACGGCGACGTGAAGCTCATCGACTTCGGGGTCGCGAAGAGCGCCGATCGCCGAGGCGCGGCGGTCACGCAGGTCGGCGTGGTGAAGGGATCGATCCCCTACATGTCGCCCGATCACGTCGACGGCGCCATCATCGACGGCCGCGCCGACGTGTTCGCGGCGGGCGCCATTCTCCGCGAGCTGCTGCTCGGCGAGCGCCTGTGGGGCGACGCCTCCGATCTCACGATGCTGCGCCGCCTCATCGCGCGTGACGTGCCGGCGTTCCCCGCGACGGCGGACGTGCCGGAGGCCCTCCGCGCCATCGTGGTGCAGGCGATGGCGCCGAAGCGCGACGATCGCTTCACCTCCGCGGGCGCGATGCGCGACGCCCTCGAGGCGTACCTCGCCGAGGTCGACCCGCGCGGCTCGCTCGAGGATCTCGCGCCCTGGCTCGGCGCCGCCCTGAAGGAGGAGCGCGCCGCCTTCGCGGGCCTCGTCCGGCGCGGCCGCGCCAGCCTCACCGCCACCACGCCGCACGTGTGGCTTCCCTCGAACGATCTGCTCACGCGCGTGAGCGGCGTCCCTGGCTTCGCCCTCGCCGCGCCGCCGCCCGTGCCTTCCCTGCCCGCCCGTGCCGCCGCGAAGCCTTCGCGCGCGCGCTCGGCGCTGGCCGGGGTGATGCTCGCCGCGGCGCTGGTGCTCACCGGGTTCGGCCTCGCGCAGCCGCGTGGCGGCAGCGACACCCTCGAGGCTCGCGTGCCGCGCACCGCCGAGAACACGGCGAAGACGACGCTCGTCACCTCGCTCGCGATCATGGAGCGCGCGCCGGAGCCCTCGTCCGAGGTCGGCGCAGCTGCCGCCACGGTCGTGAGCGACAGCACGTCGACCGCGTCCTCCATCCCCGCATCGGTGCTGCACCAGGGCGTTCCGCCGAACCCGTACGACCCTGCGGAGTGAGTTGCGCAGGCGCGCGGGTGCAAGCGTTTTCTCGCGTCGCGCGCGGGACCCGAGGCCGTGGGTACTGGGCCTGCGCCAGAGGCGCTCTACGCTGGCAGCGCGACGCTGGACGGACTAGGTTTCCGCGCAGATGTCGAACGTGAATCCGCCCGATCCGCCGCCTCCGGCCCCCCTGGCCGCCCCTCCGGCACCGCCTGCGAACGGCGCGCCGATGGGCAACGGAAACGGGCAGAGAATCCCCATCTCGATCCAGGACGAGATGCGCACGAGCTACCTCGATTACGCCATGAGCGTCATCGTGGGCCGCGCCATCCCGGACGCGCGCGATGGCCTGAAGCCCGTCCACCGGCGCATTCTCTACTCCGCGTACGAGAAGGGCCTCGTCCCCACGGCGGCGTACCGCAAGAGCGCCACCATCGTCGGTGACGTGCTCGGCAACTACCACCCCCACGGAGACTCGAGCGTCTACGACGCGATGGTGCGGCTCGCCCAGGACTTCTCGATGCGCTACCCGCTCATCGACGGCCAGGGCAACTACGGCTCGGTCGACGGCGACCCCGCCGCCGCGTACCGGTACACGGAGGCGCGCCTCTCGAAGATCGCGGTCGAGCTCCTCAACGACATCAACAAGGAGTGCGTCGACTTCGTCCCGAACTTCGACGACTCGAAGACCGAGCCGACGGTGCTGCCCTCGCGCATCCCGAACCTGCTCGTCAACGGCTCGGGCGGCATCGCGGTCGGCATGGCGACCAACATCCCGCCCCACAACCTGGGCGAGATCCTGGACGCGACCATCCACCTGATCCGCAATCCGGAGTGCCCCATCGACGACCTGATGCGGTTCGTCAGCGGCCCCGACTTCCCCACCGGCGGTCTCATCTTCGGGCGCGGCGGCATCGAGGCGGCGCAGCGCACCGGCCGCGGCAACATCATCATGCGCGCTCGCATGGAGGTGGAGAAGGCCCCGGGACGAGGCGAGAAGGAGTCGATCGTCGTCACCGAGATCCCCTACCAGCAGAACAAGGCGCGCATCCACGCGCGCATCGGCGAGCTGATCCGCGAGAAGAAGATCGAGGGGATCGCCGAGGTCCGTGACGAATCCGATCGCGACGGCATGCGCCTCGTCGTCGACCTGAAGAAGGACGTCGTCCCTCAGGTCGTCATCAACCAGCTCTACCGCCTGACCGATCTCCAGACCGGCTTCAGCGTCATCAACCTCGCCATCGTGCGCGGGCGTCCCAAGGTGCTCGACCTGAAGGAGACGCTCTCGGTGTTCGTCGAGCACCGCCGCGACGTCGTCACGCGCCGCACGCGCTTCGAGCTCCGCCAAGCCGAGGCCCAGAAGGAGATCGTCGAGGGACTGGGCATGGCCACCACCGAGGTCGACCTCGTGGTGCGCACCATCCGCTCCTCGCGCGACAGCGAGACGGCGCGCGTCGCCCTCATGGCGCTGCCGCTGAAGGGGCTCGAGGCGTTCGTGCTGCGCGCTGGCCTCCCCGAGAACGAGATCGCCGCCGCGAAGGCCAAGGGCGACTATTTCCTCTCCGAGCGTCAGGCCCGCGCCATCCTCGACATGCGCCTCGCGAAGCTCACCGGCCTCGAGCAGGAGAAGCTCGCGGCGGAGTACGGCGAGCTGTGCACCGAGATCGCGCGCCTCCAGAACATCCTGGCGAACGAGCACGTCCTGTTCGACCTCATCGTGATGGAGCTCGAGGAGATCCGCACGAAGTTCGCGGACAAGCGAAAGACCGAGATCGTCGCCAACGATGGCGAGATCGCCGACGAAGACATGATCCAGGAAGAGGACATGGTCGTCACGATCTCGCACGCCGGGTACATCAAGCGGACACACCCGTCCGCGTACCGGGCGCAGAAGCGCGGCGGCAAGGGCAAGATCGGGATGGAGGCCCGCGAGGAGGACTTCATCACGCAGCTCTTCGTCTCCTCGACGCACTCCTACGTCTTCTTCTTCTCCGACCGCGGGAAGGTCTACGTGAAGAAGGTCTTCGAGATCCCGATCGCCCCGCGCACCGCCAAGGGCCGCGCGATCGTGAACTTCGTCGGCATGGAAGTCGGTGAGAAGGTCGCCGCCATCGTCGAGGTGCCGAAGATCGAGGAGGGCAAGTTCATCGCCACCATCACCAAGCGCGGTCAGATCAAGAAGACCGAGGTCACGGAGTACGAGAACTTCCGCCAGAAGGGCATCATCGGCGTGAAGATCGAGGGAGACGACCAGCTGCTCATGGCCGCCCTGACCGACGGCTCGCGCGAGTTCCTGATCGCCACGAAGCTCGGCCAGTCGATCCGCTTCCCCGAGGACCAGGTCCGCGCCATGGGCCGCGGGACGGTCGGCGTGAAGGCCGTCGACGTGGCGGAGGAGGACCAGGTGGTGGGCATGGCCGTCACCGATCCCGAACGTCCGTACGTGCTCGCGGTCTGCGAAAAGGGCTACGGCAAGCGCACGAACATCGAGGAGTTCCGCCAGCAGAACCGCGGCGGCAAGGGCATCATCCTCATCGATGCGAGCGATCGGAACGGACCCGTCGTCGACGTGAAGCTCGTCAAGGACGGCGACGAGATCATGCTCATCACCGACAAGGGGCAGACCATCCGCACGACGGTCGCCGAGATCCGCGAGACCGGCCGCAACGCGCAGGGAGTGAAGATCATGAGCGTCGAGGACGACGAGCGCGTCGTCGCGGTCGAGCGCATCGCCGAGAGCCCGCCCGACGACGGCGCCGCACTGAGCGAGCTGCCGTCGAGCATCGACGGTGAGGGCGGCGCCGAGCCGGCCGAAGGCGCCGAGGGCGCACCGAGCGACACGCCTCCGCCGGGCGACGGGGAGTTCAACTGAGCGTGGCCGCGAAGAAGAACGCCACGAAGAAGAACGCCACGAAGAAACCGGCGCGCGTCGTGAAGAACGCCGCGATGCGCGTCCGGCAAACGGTGGCCCCGAAGCGAACCATGGCTCCGCCGGTCGAGACCTACGACCGGCTCGCTGCCATCCACCCCGACGCCCACTGCGAACTCGATCACGAGAACGCGTTCCAGCTGCTGTGCGCGACGGTACTCAGCGCTCAGACCACCGACGTCAACGTCAACAAAGCGACGCCGAAGCTCTTCGCGCTTTACCCTGACGCGAAGGCGCTCGCGAAGGTCGAGCCCCTCGAGATCGAGCCGCTCGTCGCGACGCTCGGGTTCTTCCGGCAGAAGGCGAAGAGCCTCGTCGGCCTCGCACGCGCGCTCGTGGAGCGGCACGGCGGCGAGGTCCCGCGCACGCTCGACGAGCTGGTGAAGCTGCCCGGCGTGGGTCGCAAGACCGCGAACGTGGTGCTCGGCGTGATGTGGAACACGCCGGAAGGCGTCGTCGTCGACACCCACGTGCAGCGCCTCGCGCAGCGCCTCGAATGGACGAAGCAGGCCGACCCGGTGAAGATCGAGCAGGACCTCTGCAAGCTCCTGCCGCGAGAGCGCTGGAACATGACGAGCCACATCCTCATCTTCCACGGGCGTCGCATCTGCTTCGCGCGCAAGCCCGCCTGCGCCACGTGCGGGATCAACGACACGTGCCCGAGCGCGTTCCACGCCGAGCAGGTCGGCCGCAAGCCCACGCGCCCGCGCCTGCCCCTCGCGGCAGGCTGACGCCTCGAGCGCGTCAGCGCTTGCGGAACGCCTCGAGCAGCTGCTCGGTCGCCGTATAGGGATCGATGGTCTTCGCCGCGACGTCCGCCACAGCGCGGTCGATCTCGTGGACCAGCGCGTGGGTCGCGGCTTCGATGAGCGTCTCGCGCAGCGACTCACGCAGCTCCTCGGCGAGCCGCTCGATGCGGCGCGCCTGGCCAGCGGCGGTGCTGTCGAGCCACGCCTTGTGACGGTCGAGCGACTCCACCAGCTCGGCGATGCCCTCGTTCTTGAGCGCGATGCAGCGCGTGATCGGCGGCGTCCAGTGCTCCGGGTGCGCGACCGCGCCGGGAATGACGTCGACCTTCACGCCGCCATGGACGGTGTGCGCGCGCGACTTGCCCATCGCCACCATCGTCTCGCTGCCGAGGGCGATCATCAGCTCGAGATCGCGCATCGTCGAGTCCGCACCATCGCGGTCGGCCTTGTTCACGGCAAAGACGTCGGCGGTCTCGAGGATGCCCGCCTTGATCGCTTGCACCTCGTCGCCCATGCCCGGCGCCATCACCACCAGCGTGGAGTGCGCGGTGCGCGTGATCTCGAGCTCGTCCTGCCCGACCCCGACCGTCTCGACGATCACCACGTCGCTGCCGTACGCGTCGAGCACGCGCACCATGTCACGCGCGGAGCGTGAGAGGCCGCCGAGGTGTCCGCGCGTCGCGACGGAGCGGATGAAGACGCCGGGGTCGAGGGCGTGGCGGGTCATGCGAATGCGATCCCCGAGGATCGCGCCGCCCGAGTACGGGCTCGAGGGATCGACGCAGATGACGCCCACCGTGCGCCCCGCCGCGCGGTAGCGCTCGATGAGGCGGTCGGTGAGCGTGCTCTTGCCGGCACCGGGATTGCCCGTGACGCCCACGATGAACGCGCGTCCGGTGTGCGGGAAGATCTCCTTCAACAGCGCGAGGTGGCCGTTGACGCGATCGTCGACATTGCGCATCGCGCGCGCAGCGGCTCGCTGGTCACCGGCGACGATGCGCTCTCCGAGGTCCGACATGGCGGACGCAATCTACTACTTCAACGTGGAGATCTTGCGATCGATCGCGGCGGCATCGGCGCCCTTCGTCTTCCGGGCGGTCTCGTACGCCGCCTTGGCGCCCGGCACGTCGCGGTCGGCGGCGAGGGCGTCACCGAGGGCGGTCCAGGCTGCCGCATTCGTGGTGAAGTCCTTGGTCGCCCGGAGCCCGAACGCCTTCGCGCTCGTGACCCGGCCGGCCGCGAGGCAGGCCTGCGCGGCGTTCACGAGCGGCGCGGGGTCGGAGTGATCGAGCCCGAACGCGGCCTGGTAGGCCTCGACCGCAAGATCGATCTCCCCCTTCTTCGCCCAGGCGTCGGCGACGAGCAGGCGCGAGGGCTCGTCGTTCGGCATGAGCTTGGACGCGATCTCGCCCTCCTTGATGGCCTGGTCGGGGCGCCCTTCCGCGAGCGCGACGCGCCCCGCCACGACGTGCGACGCGACGTCGTTCGGCGCGAGCTTGAGGACCGCCTCGACGGTGCGCTTCGCCTCGGGCAGACGCCGCGCGCCGGCGTAGCCGTCGGCCAGCGCGCGGAGAGCGTCGGTGAACGTCGGGCGCTCGGCGACGGCGCGCTCGAGCGCGGTGAACGACTCGGCGCTGCCGGCGGGGAGCGCCCGACCGAGCTCCAGCTGAACAACGGGGTCTCTCGCGTCGAGCTCCACTGCCCGGCGCAGCGACGGGAGGCCGTCTCGACCGGTACGGCGCAGGAGCGATCCCAGGAGCACGTGCGCCTCGGGGCGTGCGGCGGCGAGCGTGATGGCGTCGCGGTACGCGGCCTCGGCCTCGCCGTCCTTCGAGGCGAGCTCGAGGGCGCGCCCGCTCGCGGCCTTCGCGAAGTAGTGCGCCTCGATCGACGGGCTCCTGGCCTTGAAGACCTCGGCCACCTCGGCGGCGGCCTCCGTCCCGCGGCGCCACAGGAGGTGGGCCTCGGCCGCGCAGACATGGCTCGCCACGTCGGCGCCGGTGGCGAGCGGCATCTTTGTCATCGCGCGGCAGCTGGCGATCGCCGGCTCGAACTCGCGGCGGGCGATGTAGGTACGCGCTACCTCCCACTGGAGGCGGGTCGCGATCTCGCCGCGTCCGCCGCTCACCACGAGCCCGCGCCGGAGCTCGGTGAGCGCATCGGCCTCGCGCCCCGCGCGGCGCAGCGCCTGCCCGAAGCCGAGCGACGCCTCGGCGTTCGCCGGGCTCGCCTTCGCGCGTGCCTGCGCCTCCGCGACGCCCGACTCCTGCGCGCTCGCGAGTCGGGGGCTCGCGAGCGCGATGGTCAAAGCGACCCCCAGAGCCCATCGGCGTGCGTTCATCGATGTCGGAAAGGCCATGAGAATCAGCTCCTGCTCCAGCGCCAGCAGATCGGATGCAGTGCACGTGCCATTGCGACTGCGTGATACGTTCGGAGTGTGCGTAGCGCGCGTAGCGGCCGGTTGAAACGAGCATCGCGCATCACGCTCGTGGTGGGGGCATTCGCTGCGCTCGTCGCCTGCGGGATCGACGTGCTCGCCACCGGCGGCGGCGCTGGCCCGCTCGACGATGACGGCGGCAGCGAGGCCGCGACGCGCGACGGCGCGAAGGCCGACGGCGCGGACCTCGGTGACGGCTCGCAGATCGTGCTCCCGCCCGTCCCGGATCCGTTCCTCGACGCCGGGCTCGATGTGAACCCCCAGAACTGCATCGACGGGTGCGACGGCGGCACCTGCGACGGCGGCTGGTGTGTCCTCGACTGCACGGCTCAGGGGTCCTGCGCAGCGAACGTCCACTGCCCGCCGGGCATTCCGTGCGACGTCGAGTGCCGCGGCCTCGGCAGCTGCAAGAAGGGGGTCGACTGCACGCAGGCGAGCGCGTGCAAGATCAACTGCGCGGGACAGGGCGCGTGCACGAACGCGCCGGTCGGCTGCAGCGGGCTCGGCTGCAAGATCGACTGCACGGGACTCGGCGCCTGCACGAAGGGCGTCACGTGCGACGCCAGCACCTGCTCCATCGCCTGCACCGGCGACGGTACGTGCACGAACGAGCCGACCGTCTGCAACGCCGACATCTGCAGCATCCGCTGCGGGGTCGGCGGCGAGGTCGGCAAGGACTCGTGCAACCAGGGCATCGACTGCAAGGCGACGCAGCTCTGCGATATCGGCTGCGTCGCGCACAACGACTGCCGCAACGCGCCGATCACCGCGGAGTCGGCCGGCACCACCATCGTCCAGTGCACCGGTGACACGACGTGCACCCGCGGCTCCATCCTGAGCGGCGCGGGCGAGGCCGGCGTGGTCTGTACCGGTGGCATGGGCGCGTGCGATCAGAAGACGTACTGCGATGCGGGGAGCTGCTTCGCGACGTGCGCCAACGACAACCTCACGTTCTGCTGCAAGCCCGGTCCGACCTGCGGGATCAAGGAGCTCCCGGGCTGCAAGATCAGCGACGGCGGCTGCTGAGGCGCTCGAGCGCCCAGCCCGCAGCCTCGCGGACGATCGCCGAATCGTGACCGGCTTGCGCGCGCGCGAGCGGTTCGAGGTCCGCCGGGTCGCCGCGGTTGCCCATGACGACGGCGGCGTTGCGCGCGAGCCCCACGCGCGTGGCGCGCGCGACCGGCGTACCGCGGCGTAGCTGGTCGAAGGCCGCCTCGTCGAGCGCGAGGAGATCGCCGAGCGTGCGCTCCTTCCACTGCGGCGCCGCCGCGAAGCGCTCGTCGACCGGCGTACTCGCGCGGCCGCTGCCGGCCGAGGCCCGTGCGCGCGCGTTGAAGGGGCAGACCGTCTGGCAGTCGTCGCAACCGAACAGGTGCGTCCCGACGCCCTCGCGGAGCGGCTCGGGGATGGCGTCGCGGTTCTCGATGGTGAGGTACGCGACGCAGCGGCGCGGATCGAGGACGAACGGCGCGACGAACGCGCTCGTCGGACATGCGTCGAGACAGCGCGTGCAGGCTCCGCAGCGCTCGGGGATCGGCGGATCGGGCTCGAGCGCGAGCGTCGTCACCACCTCGCCGAGCAGCACCAGCGAGCCGACGCCGGGGACGATCAGCAGGCCGTTCTTGCCCACGAAGCCGAGCCCGGCGCGCGCGGCCCACGCGCGCTCGAGCACCGGCTCCTGATCGCAGAGCGGCCGCGCGTGGACGGGCTCGGCGTCGGTGCCGAGCTTGCGGAGGAACTTCGCGAGCGTACGGAGCTTCTTGCGGACGCCGTTGTGGTAGTCGCGCCCCCGCGCGTAGCGCGCGATGGTGCGCGCGAGCTCGGGCTCCTGATCTTCCTCCTCGGCGCTGCGTCCGTACTTGCGCGCGAGGCAGATCACCGATCGTGCGCCGAGGAGGATCGCGTCGCCGTCGAGGCGGCGCCGCGCCTCCGCGGAGCGCGCGAGCCAGTCCATGCCGCCATGCATGCCGCTCGCGACGAACGCCTCGTAGCGCGCGAAATCCGCCTCGAGCGGCAGATCGGCGCGCGCGATGGCCACGGCGTCGAAGCCGAGCCGGCGCGCCTCCGC
>JAYTHX010000082.1:0-18164 GCA_043732195.1 Polyangiaceae bacterium | reverse complement strand
CGAGCGTGCCCGCGCCGACCATCTGTGCGATCAGATAGAACGACACCACCGTGAGCCCGGAGATGGCCGACGCGATGCGCACCGGCGCCTGCGTCATGCGGTAGGCAACGACGTCCGCGAACGTGTATTTGCCGAGGTTGCGCAGCGGCTCGGCGATCAGGAAGAGCACCACCGGCCAGCCCACGAGCCAGCCCACCGAGTAGATGAGGCCGTCGAATCCGGACAGCGTGACGAGCCCGGCGATACCGAGGAAGCTCGCGGCGCTCATGAAGTCGCCCGCGAGCGCGAGGCCGTTCTGAAAGCCGGTGACCTTGGAGCCGGCCGCGAAGAACTCGCTCGCGGTCTTCGTCTTGCGCGCTGCCCAGCCAGTGATGCCGAGCGTGGCGGTGATGAAGACGAAGAAGAACAGGATCGCCGTGGTGTTCGGCGTCCCGAGGGTGCTACCGCCCATCGCGGACCTCCTCGCCGGAGGGCGGCGCGCCGGGGAGCGCACGGACCCGCTCCAGCTCCCCGTCGTAGACGCGGTTGGTCCAGCGTACGTAGAGGCCCGTCAGCGCCCAGGCCACGAGGATCACGACAGCCCCGAGCAGGATGCCGAGGCTGAGGCCCGGGGTGAGCGTCTGACCGAGCAGCGGCTTGTCGTAGGCGACGAGGAGCACGAACCCGAAATAGGTCACCAGCATCCCGGCCGTGAGAAGGAGCGCGACGCGCCACCTCCGGGCCGCGAGCGCCGCGAGCGCCCGCGATCGGTCCTCGTTCATGGCGCGATGCTACCCCGCCGCCGCGGTCCGAGGGATCGGAAGAAGGTCAGACGCCCGTGAGGCGCATGTGCTTCTTCGTCGAAGGCGTGAACGGGATCGCGTAGTCGCCGCTGAAGCAGGCGTGACAGAAGTGCGTGGGGTCGACGTCGCGCGTCTTGTCGCCGGTCTCGGTGACCGCGGTGAGCATGCCGTCGAGCGAGAGGTAGCCGAGCGAGTCGGCGGTCACGTACCGCGCGATCTCCTCGACGGAGTGGCTCGAGGCGATGAGCTCGCGGCGCGTCGGCGTGTCGATGCCGTAGAAGCACGGCCACTGGGTGGGCGGGCTCGAGATGCGGAGGTGGACCTCACGCGCCCCGGCGTCACGGATCATCTTGATGATCTTGCGCGAGGTGGTGCCGCGGACGATCGAATCGTCGATCACGACGACGCGCTTGCCCTTGATCACGTTCTGCACCGGGTTCAGCTTGAGGCGCACGCCAAAGTGACGGATCGACTCCTGCGGCTCGATGAACGTGCGCCCGACGTAGTGCGAGCGGATGAGGCCCATCTCGAACGGGATCCCCAGCGCGCCGGCGTAGCCGATGGCGGCGGGGACGCCGGAGTCGGGCACGGGGATGACGACGTCGGCCTCGGCGGGGTTCTCGCTGGCGAGGCGGCGACCGAGCTCCTTGCGGACGTCGTAGACGCTGCGGCCGTTCAGCTGCGAATCGGGACGTGCAAAATACACGTACTCGAAGATGCAGCGCTTCGGCTTCGGGAGATGCGGCAGGCGGATGCTCTTGATCCCCGAGGCGTCGATCACGAGCATCTCGCCCGGCTCCACGTCGCGCACGTACTCGGCGCCGATGAGATCGAACGCGATGGGCTCGCTCGCGACGACGTGCGCGTCCTTGCTGCGGCCAGGCAGGATGCCGAGGCACAAGGGACGGATGCCGCGCGGGTCGCGCACGGCGATGATCGTGTCCGGGGTCATGAAGAGCAGCGAGTAGGCGCCCTGCACCCTCGCCAGCGCGTCGAGCACGCGATCGGCGAGGGAGATCTCACGGCTGCGGGCGACGAGGTGGACGAGCACCTCGGTGTCGGACGTGGAGGAGAAGATCGAACCCTGCTGCTCGAGATCGGCGCGCACCTCGTCGGCATTGGTGAGGTTGCCGTTGTGGCACACTGCGAGCGAGCCGCCGGAGTAGTCGACCGCGAAGGGCTGAGCGTTGCGGATGTGCGAGCCTCCGGCGGTGGAGTAGCGAACGTGCCCGATGGCGATCTTGCCGGGGAGCTTCTGGAGCTGCTCGGCGCCGAACGTGTCTTGCACGAGGCCCATCGCGCGGTGGGCGTAGAGGCCTTCGCCGTCGCTCGTGACGATGCCCGCCGACTCCTGCCCGCGATGCTGGAGGGCGTGGAGCCCGAGATAGGCGATGTTCGAGGCCTCCGTGTGGCCGTACACCGCGACCACGCCGCACTGATCGTGGAAGCGGTCGTCGTCGTCCTCGAAGAGCTCGTTGCCTCGGGCGTCGACCAGACCGCGCGCGGGTACCGGGTTTCGCGGCTGCGGGCGGTCGAGCACGGTGAGATGACGGCGCATCGGCTGACCGGAACCTAGTCGGCCGCTGCCGCAGATGCCAGCTCGAGGGCGCCCGAATTGCGCAAAGTGGAGGTTCGTTGAATCGTCCGGCCGAGGTGTCGTCCAAAGGACGCTTCCGAGCTCGGCCTCGGGGGCGCACCCCTTACTTTTTCCAAAGGACTTACCCTCATGAACCCTCTTCGTTCCCTCGTGGTTCTCGCAGGTGTGGCGCTCGCGGTCGGCCTCGCGGCGTGCTCTTCGACTGACGACGCGAGCAGCGCTACCGCCTCCTCGTGCGCGCAGGCAAAGTCGGTCTCCGATGCTTGCAAGAGCGCTCCCAAGGAGGGCGGCGTCTCGATCACCGTCGACTTCGATCAGGCGAAGTGCGAGAGCGCCGGCGACAAGGGCAAGAAGGTCGCGGACTGCATCGTCGCCAACAAGAGCAACTGCGACTGCACCTTGAAATGCGCGATCACCGGCGGCACCTGCTGACGCCACCTGCGTTCTGAACGAGCGCCTCGGGTCGCAGACCTCGGGCCTCGGGCTGGAGACGAGAGCAGCAGCGGCCGCCTACGCAAGCTCCCCCTACTTCTCGTTCTGTCTCTGGCCTGAGGCGCGAGGCCTGCGATCCGAGGCCTACTTCACGGGGCCCGGGTAGGTCGCGGTGATCGCGATCTTGTACCGGGCGTGCTCGTGCTTGACCGCGTCCAGCGCGAGCGCGGAGAGGCGCGTCTTGACCGCGCTCTGGCACGCGCTGACCGCCTTGGTGTTCCTCAGCGAGCGCCCCTCCTTGGGGGTGGCGACGTTGACCGCCTTGCGCTTGAAGCTCACGTCGGCGACGTACACCACCGTGCCGCCGCCGGTCTCCTTCGTGATGCAGCCCGCGCTCTCCTCGATCGCCTTCGCGAGCGCCTTCTCGACCTCGACGACGTGATCGCATTGCTCGGGCGAGGTCTTCTTCGGTCCGGGATCCTGACAGAGGAGCGCCTTCGGCTCGCCGAGCGTCGGCTTGTCGTCGGGCGTCGTCGGGTCCGCGGGCGCGGCAGTGGCGGGCGGAGCTCCCGCCTCGGCGGCGGTGCCGGCGGCGACGGCGTCTGCGCGCGGACGGCGCCACAGGTAGAGCGGGATCGCGACCAGGACGAGGCCGAGGAGCAAGGCCACGATCATCTGGAGGCGCGCCGGCCGATCGGCCGCGGCGAGATCGAGCTGGCTGAAGCTGCCGCGCGACGTGGAGCGCGGCTCGGACGGCGGCATCGAGGCCCGCGAGAGCGAGGTGCCGCCCTTCGAGATCGGCGCGCTCTCGCCCGACGACGAGCCGGGGCGACGCACCGACGGCGGGGCGGGCGTCGGGTTCGTGGAGTCGTCGGAAGAATCGGCCATGCTGCGGCTCGGTCTTCTACCCGCGTTGCCGTCAGGCCGGGTCGATCATCGCGCGCACGTTCATGCCGGGCTCGTAACGCGCGATCGACGCGACGAGATCGAGCCCTTCGGGGAGCATGCCCTGCACCTGACCGACGACCTGCTCGACGAGGTTGCGTGCCTCCTGCTGACCGGGACCGGTCATACAGACGGCGAACCGCAGCGGGCCGGTGCGACCACCGGTGACCGCGATGAGCGAGAGGAGGAGCATGTCCGTGAGCTCGACGACGCGCGTGGCGGCCCGCCGGAACGCGAGCATCTCGAGGATGGTGGGCCGATCCGAGACGAGGCGGTTCGGGCCGCGGATCTCGTAGCGCGCGATGCTGAGGGGCTGCTCGACCCACTCGCTGAAGGCCGCCTCCTCGTCGAGCTGCTTCGTGAAGTTGTCGCGCAGGAGGAGTCCCGTCAGGCCGTCCCGCCGGGAGAGGTACTGGCGCGCGCGCTTGTGATGCAGGCTCTCGCGCGGGAAGCTCACGAGCTTGAGGCGCAGCTCACCGAGCTGGAACTCGCCGCCGTGCATCAGGTTGACGACCTTCTTGCGCTCGTAGGTGTGCTCCACGTACGTGCCGTTGGTCGAGCCGAGATCTTCGATGGCCCACGAGCCCGCGGTCCACTTCACGTTCGCGTGGTGACCGCTGACGGTGGCCTCGGGCACCACGACGTCGACGTCGTTGCGGCGGCCCATGGAGAGCAGCGGCCGCTCGAGGACGATGAGCTCGCCGACGAACTCGGGCGCGTTCGTCGCGAACGTGGCGAGCAGCGACTGCGAGCCGGGGACGAACGCGTTGTTCGCGTTGCGGCCGGGCGGCGGTCCGGGGTCGAGGCGCTCGCGCGGGACCTGGACCGGGTTCGTGGTCAGCTGCACCGGGTTGAAGAACCGGAGGTGCCGCGCGGGGAGGCGCGCCGCCGGGTCGTCGGCGAGGCAGCGGAAGATCTGCTTGATCTCGTCGACGCTGAGCCCGGCGGGCACGTCGAACATGATCTGCTGGCGCATCGGCTTGGCGCGCGGCTTGTACCCGGGCTCGGGCACGCGGCAGGTCCACATCTCCCAGAGCGTGAGGCCGAGCGCGTAGAGATCGTCCTCGATCGAGGCGCCGCCGGAGCGGATGCGTTCGGGCGCCATGTAGTTCGGGGTGCCGCCGTCGGGCGGGGCGCCGGGGCGGCGCGCCGAGAGACGCGCGCGCTCCTTGGCGAAGCCGAAGTCGAGGACGATGGCCTTGCCGATCGATCCGTCGGGGTTCGACGTGACCATGACGTTGCCCGGCTTGAGATCGCCGTGCACGAGGCCGCAGGCGTGAATCGCGGCGACGCCCTGGCAGATGTCGGCGGCGAGGCGCCGGAACTCGTCGGACGTGTACCCGCCCTGGGCCTTCTTCCGACGAATGTGCGTATGGAGCGTCTGCCCGGTGATGTGCTCCATCACGAGGATGGGCCCGTAGCCGGAGGGCGCGAGGTCGTGGACGCGGCAGACGTTCGGGTTCGAGACCGAGCGCGCGAGGATCAGCTCCTGGCGCAGCGCCTCGTCGTCGCCGGGCATGCGCGCTTCTTCGCGAACGATCTTCAGCGCCACCGGCTGCTGGGTCGTTCGGTCGTAGGCGAGGAAGACCTCACCCATTCCCCCCTTGCCGAGGCTCTGGCGAATCTCGTACCGGTCGTTGATGACGGACCCGTGCGAGATCGGCGGGGGCGTGCTGCGCTGCGTCTCGGACATTTGCGATGGCGTTTTGACGCTTTTTCGGCGTGTTTCTGAAGGGTCGTCCATTCTCGGACATGACGCAATAGCGAACGCCTCCACCGGGCGCCGAGAGCCACTTCTACCGGCGGAAACGCAGTACGGTGCGTGGATGACGCCGGAGGAGGCCACCCTCGCTCTCACGGCCCTGGCCGCCCGCACCGGGGTCGAGGTCCGCGTGGAGCGGTTCGAGCACCCGCTCGCCGGCAAAGGCGGGCTGTGCCGGATCGAAGGCGAAGTCGTCATCCTGGTGGACGCGAAGCTGGGTGCCCTCGAGCAGGCGGGCGTGATCGGGCTGGCGCTCGCCGAGCTCGATCTCGACGACGTGGAGGTGCCCGCCGACCTCACGCCTTACCTTGCCACCGGTCATGCCGAGGTGAAGGCGATCGCGCGTCCACGCCTGCGCCCCCTCGTTCGCGTGAAGTAGCGCCGGGTCAGCGGAGGCCGTCGAGCGCGCGCGCCGCCACCGCGACCGCCTCGGGGTGCTCGTCCCAGAACGACTCCGTTCCGACCGAGCTGCCGAGCGAGGTGTGGTTCGTGTTGTCGCAGCCGATGCACGCGCCGCCTACCGCGCGCCGATCGCCGCGCGCGAGGCGCGCGCGTTGCACCTCCGAGTCGGCCCAGATCGCGGCCAGCGAATGGGTACACAGATCGCCGAAGGGCTCCTCGCGACGCGCGTCCTCGTAGCAGCGCAGGATGCGCCCGTCCCACGAGACCACCGCCATCTCGGTCGGCGCAAAACACGGGACGGTGTGAAACCGCTCCGGTGGCCGGCGCTTGGCGAGGAATCGAATCGAGCCGCCGCGCGACGTGAATTGAAGCTGCTTCGCGTACTGGACGACCTGTTGCGGCCGTTGCGGATACGGCCCACGTGAATGGCGGGTGACGACCATCAGCGAGATACCCGACTCGAGCAGCTCGCGATGGCTGTCGTCAGTCAATAGATCGCCATTCGTGAAGAGCACCTGGACGGCGCCGGGGACGGTGGCCCGGATCCGGCGCACGTCCTCCGGGAGCGCCGCATCGAGGAGCGGCTCGCCGTACAGGTGATGCGAGAAACGGCCGACAAAACCGAGGCGACGCAGATCATCGAGCAGGGAGTCGAAGATCTTTGGCGCCATGCGCCGGTTGCCTTCCGGCAGGAGTCCGAAGGCCTGCGGACAATACGAGCATGTCCGGTTGCACGCCGTATTCAGCTCACACTCCACGACGCGGAGAACGTCTCGGAGCCGCTGCCAATCCTCCGAGGTTCCGTCGATTCTGGTGGTCCGCGCGATGCTCAAATCGGTGCGGGCACGATAGCACAGCGCACGGTCCGCAGCGCGTCGCGTGATAGAAGAACGGCCTTGAAGGCCCGGCTACGGCGACTCGTGTTCGCGCTCGTCGACTTCAGTGGCCGAGCTCCGTTCCGGGTGCTGGGTGTGGCACTCCTGTTGCTCGCTGCGAGCTGGGCCTACGCGAGCAAGCTCGAGGTCCGCTCGGACGTCATGGAACTGCTCCCCCGTGACAGCCCGGGATTCAAGGCCTTCGAGCACCGGCTCGAGCGCGTCGGCGGTCGAGCGACGATCACGCTGGTCTGCGAGTCGCCCGACCGCGCGGCGAACGAGCGGTTCATCGACGCCATGGGGGCGGCGCTGCAGGTCTCCATGGAGCGAGGCCGCCCATGCCGCGAGGCGTGCCGCGAGAGCGCCAGCTGCGCCGAGCGCTGCGGCCCGCCGGAGCGGATCGCGTTCTTCGAGAGTGGCTCGAAGGAGACGCGCGCATTCTTCGAACGCAACAAGTGGCTCTACGCGGAACGCCGAGAGCTGGAGGAAGCCGACGCCACGCTCGACCGGCAGATCGCGCTCCAGAGCGGGCTCGTCGACGACCTGGAGAGTGACGACGCAAAGCCCGCCGCCAACCTCGGAATGGACGCCTATGAGGCGAAGTGGCAGCGCCGGGCCGAGGAGCAGGACAGCTTTCCCACCGGTTATCTCGCCTCTGCCGACGGTCACCGTCTCGGGCTCTGGATCATCACGAACAGCGCGGGGATGGGCGATAGCGAGGACGATGCGCTGCTCGCGCGTGTCGAGCAGCTCGTCCGCGCAGTGAATCCACGCAGCATCCACCCCGCGATGGTGGTGGGCCTCGGTGGCGATCTTCCCAACGCGAAGGCGGAGAAGGACTCGCTGGTGGGCGAAGCGATCCTCGCCACGAGCGCGGCCGCGGTGCTGATCCTGATCGGCCTGGTCTGGTTCTACGGCTCGCTCTGGGCGCTCCCGCTCGTATTCTTTCCACCGCTCTTCGGCGTGGGGTGCGCCTATGCCTTTGCGACCGCCAAATATGGATTCGTCAACTCGTCGGGCGCGTTCCTGGGCGCGATCATCCTGGGCAACGGCGTCAACTACCCGATCGTTCTCTACTCTCGATACAAGGAGTTCCGCGCACGGGGAATGATGCCCGACGTCGCGCGCCGCGAGGCGGTATGGAATGCGTTTCGCGCCGAGCTCGTGGGAGCCGGCGTGGCGAGCGTGGCCTACGGCTCGCTGACGGTCACGCGCTTCCGAGGGTTCAGCCAGTTCGGCATCATTGGTTTTTTTGGAATGCTCCTGGTGTGGCTGTCGATGATCCTCTGTCTGCCGGCACTGATCGTCGCCAGCGAGCGGCTGCAGTCGTACTTGCCGCCATGGATGCGCGAAGCGCCGGCTCGCCTCGGCGCCGATGAGAGTCGCGGACGGATCTCGCGGTTCGTGGGTGACGCCACCGCCCGCTGGCCGCGAGTCTTCGTGGGTATCGCCATCGTCACCACGCTCGTGGCTGCGGTGCAGCTCCCAGTGTTCCTGCGGGATCCGTGGGAATACGACTTCGACAAGCTGGGTTCCAAGGGCGCACGTTCCACCGGCGCGTTCCAGTGGACCGAGAAGGCGGACGCGATCGTCCGCGGCAAGAAGACACTCGAAGGCGCCATTGTCCTCGCGGACCGGCCCGACCAAGTGCTGCGCGTCAAGGAGCGGATCCTAGCGAACGACGCGGCGGATCCGCGCGGTCCCCTGATCGAGGCGGTGAATACGCTGTGGGATTATCTGCCCGGCTCTCCGGAGGAGCAGGCGCAGAAGCTCCGTGTGCTTGCGCAGCTGAGGGAGCGCATCACGCCCGCCGTGCTCGCGCGGCTGAGCGTGAGCGAAGCGAAGAAGCTGGAGGACCTCATGCCTCCCCCAACGCTGCGCGTGCTCACGGCGGGCGACCTCCCGCCGACCATCAAGCGCCGCTTCCAGGAGCGCAACGGCACGCTCGGCGCGCCGTTCTACGTCGACTTCAAGCCTGGCGTCTCGACAAACGACGGTCATACGCTCCTGCGCATCGCCGCCACCGTGGACGGCATCGTGCTGGATGACGGCACACGTGTCGATACCGCGAGCCGCTTCAGCGTCTTCGCGGAGATGATCCGCTCGCTCGAGCGTGACGGACCGCTCGCAACGGCCGTGTCGTTCGGTGCCGTCGTGGTCATCGTGCTCCTCGCGACCTGGTCGCGACGCGGCACCTTCGCGGTGCTCGTCACGCTGGTGGCCGCTGTCACGTGGACCCTCGGGATCGCCTCGCTCCTCGGCGCGCGTCTGAACTTCCTCAATTTCATCGCCCTGCCGATCACGTTCGGGATCGGGTCGGAATATCCTTTCAATATCTACGACCGCGCGCGCTTGCTCGGCGGGAACGTCACGGGCGCAGTGAAGCTCCACCTCGGCGCCGTGGCCCTCTGCAGCTACACCACCGTCATCGGCTACGGCTCCCTCCTGTTCGCCGACAATCAGGCTCTCCAGTCGTTCGGCAGGCTCTCCATCTCCGGCGAGATTGCCTGCGTGCTCGGCGCGTTGCTGTTTCTCCCCGCGCTGCTCCACCTCGTCGGGGTCAGTGCTTCACGCGCTCCACGACCTGCTTCCCGTTCGCCCGACCCATGATCTCCACCCAGTCGACCTTGAGGAAGCCCGCGACGTGCACGAAGACGCGGTCGAGAAAGGACGGCACGGCGTTGATGAAGGCGACAGCTTCGGCGACGCAGCGTCCCTCGCGCTTGTGGATCACGACCGCGATCGCGCGATCGGGCGTCGCCTTGAGGGTCATCAACACCTTGCTCTCCTCGGCCGACCGCTTCGTGACGCGTTGCTCCTTGATCCCGTAGACGGTCTGGTCGAGAAAGTTCAAATCCTCGACGACACCAGGGCCCTGCTCGATCTGCTGCCAGTAGGCATGCATCGGCTCGGGGCCACGAGGGGCACAGTCCTGGTCGAGGTGGACGCCGTAGCGCACCTCGTCGCGGTCGATGTTCTTCGCGATCACGAAGACCGACCGCACGTCGTGCTTGCCGAAGCGCGCGTCGTCCGCGGCGACGACGGGCGACCAGCTCAGCGCGGCCACGACGATCGGTACCAGCACCCTCGACCTAAGCGCCATCGGGCTCCTTTCCGAGCGCGGCACCGTGAGGCAAGAGCGCAGCGCAGGCCAGCCCGCACAGGGCGAGCGACACCTGAACCCCGTGCAGGACGACGGCGATCGAGAGAGCGCGCGCGGGCTCGCTCGCGAAGCCGAGCGGATCGGCGAAATACCGGTAGGCGGCTTCCATGGCTCCCACCTGATTGGGTAGCAGGTCGCCGCCGCTCGCGCCCACCAGGTGGATTCCTTGAGAGGTGACCGCCGACCGCAGCGTCAGGGAGCCACCGGTCGCGAGCACGGCCAGACCGAGCTGAAACGTTTGCAGCGCGCGGCCGGCCACGCTCCAGACGGTCCCGCACAGCAGGGCGCGGCGCGTGGTGACCGTGGCAGTGGCCGCCGGGACGAGTCGCGCCAGAACGCGGCGGACCCACGCCGAGAGTCGCTCGCTGCGCACCAGCAAATAGATCCCTCCCCCGAGTGCGGCGCAGACCGCCCCGTTACCCAAAAGGAGCGGCGCCAGGGCCCCCGCGCCCGAGACGAGCGTGCCGATGAGCGCTGCGAGCATGAACGACGCGGTCGCGGTCGCCAGCAGCGAGCAGGCCTGAAAACGAGCGAAGGCGGCGACCGTGCGCGACAGTCCGAAGAACGCGCCGAGCGTGGACGCGCGCGCCGCTTCCCCGGCCGCGCGACCCGCCGGCAAGAAGACCGCGCAGGCGTTGGCGAGCGCCGTCGCCCGGATCCAGGCCACGGCCGGAGCGCGACCGGGGTAAGCGATCGATGAGGCGGTCGCCGGGAGCGAGCTGGTGCCGCGAAGAATGGCGCGCGCCGCGAGCGCGTCGAGCGCGATCACCGCGACCTCGAGCGCGATGAGCGCCGGCATCCACGCGCTGGCGCCACGCACGACCTCGACGACGCGCCCGAACCCGGCGGCCCGGGTGAAGCCGAGGCCAATCGCGACCCCCACTACCAAGCAGACGACGCGGCCCACGCGTCTCCGCCCTGGCCCGGTCGCCGCGTTTGCCAGTCGCCGCCCGGTGGTCACGTCCTGGTCTGGTCGCGCGACCATTGCTCCAGCGCCGGGAGGTGCTCCCACACGTGCTCGAACGCATCGGCGTAGCGATCGACAAGCACGTCCTCCTGCGCGATGAGGGGACACGACTGCGAGAACAGCAGCAGGGAGCGCTCGAGGAGGCCGCGCGCCACCGGAAAGCGCGCCGGGTCGTAGAGCTCGCCGAAGCTCGTCTCGCGGTCGCTCGACCAAGGGAACCCGCCGCCGAATCCTTCGCGCTGCTGGAAGACCCGCTGCGCCGGCAACACGTCGTCTTGCCATTGCACGACCTCGAGGCCCTCTGCGATCAGCGCCGCGAACACGCTGTCGCGGAAGTGCCGCGGCGAGAGCGCGACGCCGGCGACCTGCGGATCCAGGAGCACACGAACCTTGTGATGCACCGAGGTGCTCCCGGCAGGCACGTGGGGCGGCGTCACGCCCGGCAGCGCAGCAAGCCGGGAATGGAGGCGCGCAGCATTTCTCTGGCAACGCTCGGTGCGCGCGGGGAGCTGCGCCAGCTGCGCGCGCGCAAACGCCGCCATCAGCTCGTTGCCGCGGTACATCCAACCGACGCGCTGCGCGTCGAGTGAGCGGCGTCCGTCGAGAGGTCGAGCGCGGTCGAAGCTCGCGGAGTCGGGCAGCGCGACGTCCTGACCGAAGTTGCGGAGCCGGTTGGCCTCCGCGGCCAGGTCGCGATCGTTGGTCACGAATAGACCGCCCTCGCCGGCCGAGAGGTTCTTGCTCGATTGCAGCGAGAAGCCCCCGGCCCGCCCGAGCGCACCGACCGGCTGACCACCATACGTTGCGCCGTGCGCCTGCGCGGCGTCCTCGACCACCGCGATCCCCAGGCGCTGCCCGAGCGCGAGCAGGGGCTCGAGATCGGCTGGGCATCCGTGCACGTGCACGGGCATCACCGCGCGCGTCCGGCGCGTGACCGCTGCGGCTGCAGCGGCCACGTCGAGGTTTCCGGTCAGCGGGTCGACGTCGACGAAGATCGGAATGGCCCCCGCGTGCACGACCGCGAACGCAGTGGCCACGAAGCTGTAGGCCGGCACGAGCACGTGATCGCCGGCGCGCACGCCGGACACGGCGAGCGCGAGATGGAGGGCGCTCGTGCCACAATGGGTGAGCAGGCAGTGGTTCGCGCCGACCAGCGCCGCGAACTCCTCCTCGAGCGCCCGGGCCTCGGGAGCGTTGGCGCCGGACAGCACCCCGGAGTCGAGCACGCGCATCACCGCCGCTCGCTCCGCCTGGCCGATGATCGGCCAGCGAGAGTGCGCAGCGCGGTCCACGAGAGGCGCGGCACCGAGGAGCGCGAGCCCGCTCACTGGCCCTCCGCGCCCAATTCACGCGCGGTGTCCGCGACGGCGCCGCGAGGCCGAGCGTGCAGGGCGCGAGCCCACGCCATCAGGTGCTGCTCCTGCACGAAGAGGTCGTGGATGGCCACCTCGCCGGGACCGTGCCACGGCGACTTGAAGAAGAGCCCCAGCTGGCGCTGCACCCCGCGCTCGCCCGACCGGTGGGCGACGTCGAGGAGCCGGACCAGGTCGAGCACCAGCGGCGCCGCGAGCGCCGAGTCCTGGCAGAGAAAGTTGACCTTCATCTGCATGGGTATCCCGGCAAACCCCGCGATATCGATGTTGTCCCAGGCCTCCTTCGAGTCACCCCGAGGCTTGTAATAGTGGATGTGGACATGGTGATTCTCGACCGGATACCCAACGACGGAATCCAGGCAGGCGGCCTTCGAGAGCAGCTTGGTCTTGTTCGAGCCCGGTGAATTCAGCACCAGCCCGTCGTTGTTGCCGAGCACGTTCGTCGAATACCAGCCCTCCACCCGGAGACGACGAACGCGGAACATCGCCGCCAGCGCCGTCTTCACGAGTGTCTGGCCGGTCTTGCCGTCCATTCCCGCGAAAGGCGTTCGCAGCATGGTGGCGTGCTCGGCCAGCGCCGGCACGTTGGTCAGGCTCGGGGTGAAGTTGCAGTACGCAGCGCCCGCCTGGTTGGCCGCGTAGAAGTAGCGCATGGCCGGGGTGATCGCGGGGTCGTCGCGGTCGAGGCCGTGCTCGAAGGCGTCCAGCGTCTCGTGGACGGCGCTCGGCTCGAGGTACGCTTCGGTGGAAGCCAGGTTGACCATCACGATCCGTGACGTGTCGTGAGCCCGCTCGAAGTCCTCGATGTTGCGCTGGATCGCGGCGATCTGCTCACGAAACGATGGCGCGGCCATGACGTGATCGCCTTGCACGTTCTCGGCGTAGCGGCGCGCGAAGACGCCAGGCCAAGGAGCGACGGCGCGGAGCGCGCCCTCCACCTGCGCAAGTGTCTCGCGCGGGAAGACGCGGTGGTGGAGCGCCCCCTCGTAAGCATTTGCGAACCGCACGTCCCAGCCGCCGAACACCAGACTGTCGAGCGAGGCGAGGTCGAGGAGGTCCGGCAGCGTCTCGCCGAGGTTTGCCTCGGTGCGCTCGGTGACCATCCCCAGCCGGGGCACCAGCCCCCGCTTCATCAGCTCCACGCCTGCGACGATGGTCGAGGCGACCGCTCCGTTCACGCCGACGATGACGACTCCAACGTGATTCATTGCCAATTCCTCGTCACTTCAGGCCGGCTGCGCGTAAGCGGAGATGCGCGCGGCGCGCGCGTCATCCAGGATCCGTGGAAACTTGCCCTGGAGTCGGCCGCGGGTGACCTCCTCCAGGAAGGAGCGTGCGCCGCCAGGCATCAAGGGCACGACGCGCGCGCCGAGCAGCGCGACGCCACGATGCTCTCCGTAGACGCGATTGACTTTGCAAAGGCCTTCGTCGAAAGCGGCGGCGAAGCCGTTCAGATCGGCAGGCGCAGCGCCTGCTCCGAACTCGGCGAAGAGCACGTAGCGACTCTTCGTGCTCCCATCGACGCCAACCTCGGCCGAGGCGCCGAAGTCGACGGTGGTACAGGGGTGCTTGGCGACGGCGTGCGCGACCGCGGTCTCGATGTCCACGTGGGTCGCGAGCTCCTGAGTCACCGACAGGCAGCCGGCGAGCCTTCCCACGAATTCGATACGCAGCGGCGTGAGCGACGTGAAGCGAACGATGTCTCCGAGCTTGTAGGCAAAGAGCCCGGCGCTCGTCGTGACCACGATGGCGTACGCGCGATCGGGTTCGACCGCCCAGAGCGGCACGCGGCGCGGTGACGCACTCGCGACATCTTCCAGAGGGACGAACTCGAAGAAGGTCCCGCGGTGCGGGAGCATGAGCATGCCGCGCGCACCCGCGTGATCGCTCGCGGCGTAGATGCCGCCCTCGGTGGCGTTGTAGCTGTCCACCAGAGTGACGTCGTCGCGACCCATGAGCCGGCGGATGAGCGGCAGGTAAGGGGCAGCAGAGACCCCCCCGCCCAGGAGCACCTTCAGGTTCGGCCAGACCTCGGAGACCGAGCGCGCCGAGCGCCCGCGGCGAGCTGCGACCTCCAGCAGGCGTTCGAAGAGCAGCGGGAACCAGCAGGTCGTGCCGGTGAGCGCGCGGACGTCGAAGTCGAGATACGCTTCGGCGATCGCGGTCATCTTCGCGTCGTAGTCGGCGATGCCATCACAAGCGGCGTCGGGCAGATATACCGGCCTGGTCAGCGCCGGCATCTTCCGCATCATGAGGACGGGGTTCGTGGTGATCACCACTGGCCCCACGACGTCCATGTTCGTGGGATGAAACAGGCCGAGCGTGAAGCCACACATCAGCTCCCGATCTCCGGACCATGCGAGGTAGCGCATCAGCGTGTCGGCACCGGAGCGTCGCTGCTCGGCGATCTGACGTTCGGTGATGGGTAGAAATTTCGATCGACCGGCGTCGGAGCTGCCCGATGAGTTGGCGAAGTAGCGCACGCGCTCGGGGACCAGGAGATTGTTCTCGCCGGCCCGCATCCGGTCGATGAATGGCGAATACGTGTCGTAGTCGCTGACCGCCACGCGGGCGGCGAACTGCTCGTAGTCGCGGAGCCCGGCGAATCCCCAGCGCTTGCCCACCTCCGTCCCCGAGGAGTGCGCGAGGAGCGCGGTCAGCGTCGCGCGCTGCACGGCCTCGACGTTGCGAAGCGCCCGATCCCAGCGGCGGACCTGCAGATGCGCCACGCCGAGCAGGCCGCCGCCCAGCAGCCGGCCCGGACCGGCGTAGATGGAGCCACGGAGGCGTCGCGCGCTCATGTTCGCGCCAGGATCTTCGGCGCGGCGTCGAGCGCCAGCGCCATGATCGTGTTCATGGGGTTCACGCCGATGGCGTCGGGAAACACGCTGGCGTCGCACACGAAGACGTTGTCGAGATCGTGGACCGAGAAGTCGCTGTCCACGACGCCGATTGCGCGATCGTCGGACATCGGATTACCGCCTTGCGGATGCGACGAGCCACACTGGACGTCGCGCATCGTCCGGATTCGATCGTAGATGATGCCAATGTCGGCCGTGGAGTGGAGCGTCAGCAGCTCCTCGGTGGGCAGGAAGACGCGGCGCGCCCCCGCCTCGAAGAAGATGCGAGCGATGGTGGCCAGTCCGTCGCGCAGATGTGCCATGTCCTTCGACGTCGCGGAGAACCGCGTCTCCTCGTGTCCGAACCATCTACTCATGACGACCCGACCGGTGGCCTCACTTCCCACCATCGCCCCGGCATACGCGAGGTGACGCGACCGACTCATCAGCGCGGCGTGGTCGTCCATCCATCCGGGCGTGGTGAGCGCCGCGCTCATGATCGGGTTGTGGGTCGGCTCGATGAGGTAGTCTTCGCCGAGGATGTACGAGGTCATCTGATCGGAATCGTAGGCGTCGAGCGCTTCCTCGAAGTCTGCCACCATCATGGCGCCGGCGTTGAAGGAGAGGCGGGTGCCTACGTTGCGCTTGATGCCACTGGCGAGAAGCAGCGCGCTCGAGCCGATGGCACCTCCGCACACGGCGTACGACCGCGCATAAATCCGTGACTTCTCGTGGCGAGGACCGGAGATCGCTTCGGCGTACTGAACGGCGCCTCGCTTGAGCACCAATCGCGTGACCGTCGTATCGGCGAGCACACGGGCGCCCTCCGCCTCGGCCCAGGGGATGAAGGTGGTGAGCGCGCTACGCTTTGCCCCGAACGTACACCCGATGTTGCAGTTGCCACACGCATGGCAGCGGGCGTTGCCCACCGCTTTCAGCATCGGCTGGGGAACGAAGCCGAGGCGGCGCGCCCCTTGCTCGAAGAGCTGAGTGCTCCGCGACGAAGCGGACGTCGCGGCGGCGCCCGCCTCGAGCACGGTCTCGATTCGCGCGTAACAGTCGCGCAGCTGCGTCCTCGAGACCGCTGCGCCGAGACGATTCCAGCGCTCGAAGACCTCGTCGGCCGCGCGGATCAGCACCATGTTCGAGACCGTCGTGGAGCCGCCGACGCAGGAGCCCTGCAGGATGAAGAAGTCGACCGCCGTGTTCATCTGCATTCCGCCGTCCTTGTAAAGACGCGGAATCATCTCGGCCTCGGAGGCCGTCATGTCAGCGCTCCGCAGGTACGGGCCGCGCTCCACCACCAGCGTGCGCAGGCCTTTTCGTGCCGACTCGTGGGCGAGCACCGCGCCGCCCGCGCCGGAGCCGATGACGCACAGATCCACGTGCTCGGTCCTCACGCGACGACGACCGGCACGTGAGTACGCTTGCCCCCGAAGCGGGGTCGCCGGTCGAGGGACACGTAGCCCGTCTGCGCCGCCGCGCGCGGGTCGCCGTACGCGCCGAGGACGACCAGGTTCTTCACCTTCGCGCAGACGCGTCCGAGTCGCTTGCCAGGGATCCATTCCCGTTCCACGATGGCGCGGCGCTCCGATCGATCGAGCGCGCTGAACGGTCGCCCCCGGGTGGCGACCGGGAGCACCTCGATCAGCGTGAGCAGCACGCGGACGCGCCACGCCCGTTGCGAGCGTCCGACGATGAGGAACGTCTCCACGTTGTCGGCGACCTCCTCGGGCGTTATGCCGTGCGGGGCGCCGCCAACCAGCACATCCGCAGCGTGCACCAGCGTGCGCAACTCCGAAGGCGCGAGCGCTCGACCAGGCCGGACGCGGGGCAACAATTTGTATGCAAGGTCTTTCAGCGTCACGGACATGTAAAGCAAATGACTTGGCCGATCGAAGGCTGTACCTTCAGAAGTTCACCCCGAGACGTTGCACCGTACTGAACCAAAGGCAACTCGTCCTCTGAAAAGAAATCGAGATCAAAGCCGTCGTCTCCGGACATATCCCGCCACCGCGGCCCTTCGGGCCGGAGATACCCAATGCTAAAGACTCGTCTCATTTTCATGTTTGCCTCCTCTTCGCTGCTTGCCGGTGGCGCGCTCGTGACGCTCGAGGCCTGCAGCAGCAGCGACACCGCCGCGACCAGCAGCAGCAGCGGGACGCTCCCGACGAGCGACGGCGGGAAGGACGTCAACGTCGGCGACACGTCGACGTCGCCCCTCGATTCGAGCGTGGCGCACGACGCCGGCTCGGACTGCGGAAAGCCCGCCCAGCTTCATCCGCCCAAGCCCGATGGCGGCGTCTTCTGTCCGTTCAGCGCTCCGCCCGGCGGAAAGAGCGTCTACTGCGCGGAGACCGAGCAGTGCTGCCAGAACGCCAAGGGCGCGGGCGTCTCCACGTGCGTCGCCAAGGGCGCCGCGTGCCCCGTCGCCAACGCCACCGTCTGGGAGTGCGAAGATCTCTCGGATTGCCCTGCGGGTCAGGCCTGTTGCGCCCACGCCGGCGACGCGGGCGCGGTCACGGTCGCGACCGACACCTGCGGTGCCTACCTCAGCAATTTCTCGGGCACCCGCTGCTCCGCTTCGTGCGGCGCGGGCGAGCTGGTGGTCTGCGAGCTGGCCTCCGAGTGCACGGGCGGGAAGGTCTGCACGGCCGTGAAGCCGAATCGCAACGACATCGGCGTCTGCAAGTAACCGACGAAGGTTCGGTTGGAGGGCAACGGCTCGAGGGGCCAAGGGGGGGGAGTGCCCTTGCGTCGCCGCTCGGGTCGTTGGCTTCTCGGGATGATCTCCGGCCGCTGGGCGCGCTGGCGTCGACGCTGCTGGTCGCATTCGCGGCCGGCGCTGCGCTTACAACCGCGTCTTCGTCGACGGTCCTTTCCTCGTTCGCTGCGCCCTCAGCTCAGGGACATCAGGGACACGACGAGGGCTTGCGAATACACCTGGGCGGCGTCGAGGCGAGCTCGCAGTAGTAGCCGCCGAAGCAATTGTTGGCGTCGCAGCTCTTGCCCGCGGCACATTTGCA